>JAGRIO010000174.1 GCA_020443225.1 Pseudomonadales bacterium | reverse complement strand
CCGATATTTCCTGGAACGCTTTTGATGGTGTGGGCCAGGCGCTCTGCCTGCTCCCAGTCACCTGCCCGGGCGGCGGCACCATAGTTTTGCGGAAAGTCGTCGTAACGAGTCGCAACCCTGGTCAGCAAACGCGTATACAGGGGGAGGTTGTTCTCTGTGCGCATCAGACCTTCATTGACATCCAGGCCTTCGCATACCGGTAGCGAGGTGGTTGACTTCGTTGCTATGGGTTCGATCAGAGGTGCCTGCCGGGGCTGGCTTGGGGTTATCCAGTGGCACATGACTTCCAGCAGTCGCCTGGTTTCAATGGGCTTTACGACGTAGTCATTCATGCCGGCGTCCAGTGCCCGCTGTCGGTCACCCGCCATGGCATTAGCTGTCAGAGCAATAACAGGCAGTGAGCTGAAGCGCGGATCCTGACGGATATTCCGGGTGGCTGCATAGCCGTCCATCACCGGCATCTGACAATCCATCAGTACGCCATCAAAATCTCCCTGATTCAGCGCTGTAATGGCCTGTTCACCATTCGCAGTCATCTCTACACTGATGCCGCGTTTCTCCAGCAGCTCGGTAATCAGCTCCTGATTGATATCGTTATCTTCAGCGACCAGAATGCGCGCGCCCGCCAGATGACGACTCAGTTCGGCTGTATCTGAGCGTTGCCGCGGATTGTGCTGCAATTCAGTTTCGTGGTGACCCGCAGCCTGCAGAATCTTGTTGATGAGAAGCAAAGGCGTCACCGGTTTCACCAGAAACTGCTGCACATCGACGTCTTCTGCCTGAATTTTCAGCTCTTCAATATCGTGGGCGGTCAGAATGACTATTCCTGGCTGGTGCTGAAGGTCAGGCTGATCAAGAATAATACTGGCTGTTTCGATGCCCGACATTTCCGGCATCTTCCAGTCCAGGATGACGACGTCATAGGGTTTGCTGTCGTCAGACTGCAGCAGTAACTCCAGCGCTTTGGTGCCTGAATCAGTCTGATCAGCATGCATACCGGCACTTCTGATCATTTCAACCACGATATGTCGGGCGGTGGGATTGTCATCCACGACAAGAATCTTATCCGGGCCGTCAGATGTGAGCTGTGCCAGCGACTGACGCTGGTTCTCAGTGGCCTGCCTTTGCAGGGTGATGACAAAATGGAAAGTACTGCCCAGACCGAACTGGCTGGCGACCCAGATGCGACCACCCATCTGTTCGACCAGGTTTTTAGAGATGGCGAGACCCAGACCTGTGCCACCGAATTTGCGGGTGGTGGAGGAATCGGCCTGATTAAAGGCTTCAAACAGACTCGCGGTCTGCTCTGGCGTCATACCTATTCCGGTATCTTTTACATAGAAGTGCAGCTCGCAGGTATTGTCAGAGACCGTAATGGTATCGACGCCCACGATTACCTCTCCCTGCTCTGTGAATTTAACAGCATTGCCTGCCAGATTAATGAGTATCTGACCAAGTCTGAGGGGGTCGCCCACGAGCGCTCGGGGCATGTCGGCGGGTATATCAAACAGCAGCTCGAGATTTTTGTGCTCTGCCCTGAACGATAAGACCGTTGACAGGTTTTCAAACACGTCGTCGAGCCAGAAATCTGCCTGTTCTAAGGTCAGTTTTCCGGCTTCGATTTTTGAAAAATCAAGGATATCGTTGATGATCCCCAGCAGGGCTTCGGCAGACGTTGTGACCTTCTGAATGTAATTACGCTGACGCGGATCAAGGTCTGTCTGTAAAGCCAGATTAGACATGCCAATGACAGCATTCATTGGTGTGCGAATCTCGTGGGACATGTTGGCAAGAAACCTGGCCTTCGCCTGCGCTGCCTCTTCGGCTATATAGCGCGCTTCAATGAGTGCCTGCTCCAGTTTTTTCTGCTCATTTATGTCATGCACCCACGCCAGCACACCTTCTTCACTACTCATGTTCAGTTGCATGAAGTAGATGCTGTAGGTTCTGGTTTCGCCATCTCTCGATCGCAATGCCATTTCCTGATTACTCATGTTGGTTGCAACAAGACTTTCCCAGCCTGTCAGCTGATCGGTGCCGGGCTGATTCACCATGAGTTGAGTGACGGGATCGCCAGGGTGAGCGTCAAACATTTCGACAAATCTGGCATTAGCGAAACGGATAGTCCCACCGGAAACAAAGCTGACGCCCAGAGGGGAGTTGGATAAGATCTGCTCCAGCCGGATCTGCTGCTCTTTAAGCTGGTTTTCAAAGCGGATTCGCTCCCGCAGGTCGTGGAGGGTTGCAACGATCACATTGCCGCTCACGGTCTGGACTGGTGCAAGGCCAATATCTACGGGAATCAGTTCACCAGAGCTGTGCCTGACCACCACAGGGCGACCTTTGTCTGAGGTCAGGTGCGTATTTCTGGGTTTAGTCTGGAAACCGCGTCTCAGCCTTGCGTGGTCAGGGACAACATCGTCTGGCACAAGCATTTCTACACTTTGATTCAGCAGTGTTTCCCGCTCGTAACCGAGCAATTGTTCGACCTTGCGGTTAATGAAGTTGATACTGCCGCTGGCGTCAACAAGAATGATGGGTTCTGGTAGTGACTCCAGCAATTCACGAAGCATCTTTTCACTGTCGCGGATTTTCTGCTCGTTTGCGATCCGTTCGGTGACATCTTCAATCACCAGTACTGATCCGAGTATCTCGTCCTCGCGGGTGAGAGGGACTAAGGCGGTGTCAGACAGGAAGCAGGTGCCATCCTTGCGCCAGAGCCTGTCGCTGTGCAGGGTCAGCTTGCCTCCGTGCTGATTGGCCCGTAGCAGGGCGCAGTCGTTGTTTTCCGGGTCGGCCCCCTGACAATCCTGGTGAATGAGGCTGTGTAGTTCTGTGCCCAGCAATTCATCTGGTTCATAGCCCAGCAATGCTTCTGCTGCCTGATTGAGAAACATCACACGGCCCTGGCGGTCCAGCCCGACAACGCCTTCATCGATGGTGCCGAGTATCAGCGACTGCAATTCGCGTTGCTGATCCAGTGCCTGTCTTGAACGATACTCGCTGGTGTTGTCGACGATGATGCCGTCGATCCGGGTGACCTTGCCCTGTGCGTCGCGTTGGCCGTTGCCACGGGTCAGAATGCGGCGTTCACCCCGAACACTTCTGATACTGAAATCGTGGGAAAACTTACCGCCCTTGCTGACAACTGTTTGTAGTTTACTGAGCAGTGCTGCGCGATCCTTCTCGTGGACCACCCCCTGGGCGCCCAGAAACAGTTCAGTGGTAATCGCCCGCACGCCAAGCAGGTTCTGGGCTCGCCAGTCCATATGCCAGCGATCATGGATCAGGTCATAGCTGAAGATGCCAAGCTGGCCAGCATCCTCGGCAATTTCGCGGGTTCGTTCAGCTTCCCGCAACTGTCGCGCCAGGCGTTTACGACCGGATATATCATCCTGCAGCCCGGTAAAGTGGGTAACAATGCCTTGCTCATCCCGAATCGGGTTGATCCAGGTCTGGGACCAGTAAACTGAGCCATCCTTGCGCTTATTGAGTAGCTCACCGGACCACGAACGGCCAGCGGAGACGGCGCGCCATAATTCCTCATAAACAGCCGGGTCCATTTCGCCGCTTTTTACCAGCCGCGGTGTTTTACCCACTGCTTCGGATTCGCTATATCCATTGAGGGCTGTGAACGCATTGTTCACCGTTTCTATCACCCCATTTTTGTCAGTAATCAGTATGGACATAGGGTTCTGTTGCAGACCCTGAGCGATTCGATGCAGTTGGCCTGTTCGTTCTTCGATAATATCGTTCAGATATTCACTGGTTTTACGGTTGATCCGGTAGATGATGGCTGTCAGAAGCATTGAGAAAAGCGTGGCGGCACCAACAACACCGATAATGATTTGCTGGACAAGCCAGAATGGCTGTAGCGCATCCTGCACATCAATTTCAGTCACGATCCCCACATTCAGTTCATCGGACCAGAGCCAGGCCCCCAGTACATCCACCCCCCGGTAATCGGCGTAGCTGTCCTTACTTTTGCCGTCCTCGCCAGCAATGACAGAACGTGCAGCCACTGTCAGAGGGCTGTTTTCGACGGGTACCTGCAGCAGGTCTCCGGTTTGCAGCGGGCTGCCTTCACGAAACCGGGAAGTGGTCAGTAAATGCCCCCGCTTACCGACCAGGTAGCTTTCACCGCTGTTCAGTACATAGGAATTGTTAAACAGCTCCTGGAGCAATTCTGTGGTGCTGAATTCGACCACGATCATGCCGTTGATTGTATTGTTTTTATCAACCAGATCGTGGTTTACCACGTAGATCGATTGGACATTGCCCTGTTCATCGGGGCTGGTCACGATGAACTGACTGAAGCTCTGGTCCTCAGCCGTAGCGCGATGTAGTTGCAGGCTAAGTGGATAGGTCTGGCCAATGAGGCTGCTATTGCCGGCTGAAATTATCCGGAGTTGATTGTCGAGGACGAAAAGCTCTGCGTTATGATGATCCGTGAAGTGCCGGGCATAGCGATCCTGCAGCTGGAAATGTATCCGGTCGGACGCAGTTTCCACAGATGAGGCGGACTGTAACAATTGCTGAATCAGGTCTGTCAGGCGAGGATCATGGCCGAGATGATGCAGTTCCTGTTTCAGGCGGGTATCGATGGCTTGCAGTGCCGAGACTATCAGTGCATTTTCTGATTCAAGTAAAGCCGTGATGTGTGTGCGGTAGTAGTCGTCTGCCTGCCGGATACCGCTGATCATGAACAGGGTAACCAGTCCGAGATAGGTAACGACAAACAGTATGCCAAAGCGTCGGTAGCGGTTTTCCTCAACGACCAGACTGTACAGGGAAAGGTTTTTGTCAAAGCGTCTGAGCAGGGTCCAGACCAGCAACGGCAGAACCAGGGCACTGAGCGCCATGGCCAGTGCCAGGTAAGAATATCCGTGAAATTCTGGTCCGATCAGCATCGGCATAGGGCGACAGTCTGAGTCCCTTACAATCCGGCGTGGTGCCCCGTAATGATGAACCTGTTACAGGTTATGCCAGTGTTAGCTGCGCAGGAAAACGGGTACGCAGGATCGGTTTCAGGGATCCTTTATGGGTAATGTTCCCAGTGTAGTAGAGTTTCTCTGTTTGTCCTGTTTGCCGGCGTTGCACCGGGGCAGAGATCTTCATGACCAGCGCCTCCAGCCAGTGCAGGTTCTGCTGGTTGAAAGCTTTACATCGCGGGATTGGTCAGCGTTCCGACATCGCCGCCGCCTGTGCCCGTTTCAGGGGTTTCAGAATGTAGTCCATGACTGTTTTCTGACCGGTAAGAATGTCGACAGTGGCGATCATGCCAGGGATGATAGGTAGCTGATTATCTTCCCGACCCAGATAGGTGCGGGTGGTGCGGACTTTGATCTGGAAGTAGTGTTCGCCACGTTCATCGGTGATGGTATCTGCGCTGATGTGTTCCAGGACTGCATCCAGGCCGCCATAAATCGCGAAATCATAGGCGGTGAGTTTGACCGTGGCTTTCTGACCAGGATGAATAAATGCGATGTCTGAGGGTCTGATTCGCGCCTCGATCAGCAGGGTATCGTTAGCCGGTACTATCTCAATGATATCCATACCAGGCTGCACAACCGCACCCACAGTATTGACCAGCACCTGTTTAACGGTACCGTCTACCGGCGAACGTACATCCGTCCGGTTTACCCGGTCTTCCAGTGCCAGGTTTGAAATAGACAACCGGTTCAGTTCGGTTCTGGCATCATTCAGCTCGCTCTGGGCTTCCCTGACAAACTGTTGCCGACGTTCATTGATCTTCTTCTCTGCCTCGACAATCACAGATTCTGCCTTCGGAATAGTCAGCTGAATGACCTCAAGCTGGCCCAGGGATTCGTTAACGGCGACCTGCAGTCTCAGAAGTTCTACCTGAGAGACGGCGCCGGTTTCTACCAGAGGCTCTGTCAACGCAAGCTCTTTTCTTGCCAGCTCTGCATTACGAATCAGTTTCTGCTCTTCTGCCTTCAGTTCGGCCAGCGTTTGCCGGTGCTGTGAGAGTTGCTGAGTAAGTATGTCAACAGAGGATGTCAATTCCTCCTGACGACGCTCATAGAGGTGGCGTTCCTGCTCAAATAATCCGGCCTGGGCCGCAGGCGAGTTAGCAGGGACTTCAAACGCCTGGCCTGATACTTCAGCCTGCAGGCGTGCGATTCGGGCTTCTAAAGCCTGTGAACTGAGGCGGCCTTCGTTGTAGGAAGAGGCAAACCGGGTATCGTCGAGTCTGATCAGGGTCTGATCTTTCCGGACGAATTCACCTGGTCTGACCAGAACTTCCGTCAGAATACCACCTTCGAGGTTCTGAATAATCTGCACCTGGCTTGAGGGAATTACCCGGCCGTCGGCCCTTGCGACCTCGTCAATCTCGGCAAGATTCGCCCACACGACGGCAGTGATGAGAAATATGGCCGACACCCACAAAATCAGGTGATAGGTGAGGGGTACGGCTTCGATCTCCACGGCGTGTGTATCGGGCATGAAGGCGATGTCCTGATGCTTTGCCATTTCAGTTCCTGCCTGCCAGTGCGTTCAGCACATCCTGTTTGGGACCATCTGCGACGACCATGCCATCGTTCAGAACAATGAGCCGGTCCACCAGTGCCAGCATTGAACTCTTGTGGGTGATCAGAATCAGTGTGCGGTTTTCTATATAGGGGCGGAACCGCTGCTGAAATAACATTTCTGTGGTGCTGTCCATCGCGGTGGTAGGTTCGTCCATCAATACCACAGGTGCTTCAGTAATGAGGGCTCTGGCGATGGTCACTGCCTGTTTCTGACCACCGGACAGGTTGCTGCCCCGTTCGCCAACCTGCAGATCATAGCCTTGCGGATGCTGATTGATGTAGTCATCGATGCCGGCAATTGCCGCTGCACGCATGACGGCCGAATCCGTCGATAAGGGTGCTGAAAGCGCTATGTTCTCCCGCACTGTACCGTCCAGCAGCATTACGTCCTGCGGCATATAGCTTATGCTGCCACGCAGTTCTGCCGGGTCCAGTTGATTGATGTCAGTGCCGCTGACGAGAATGCTGCCTTCGGTCGGTTGATAGAAGTTCATCAGCAAACGTTGCAGGGTACTTTTACCGGAACCGGTTTTGCCGATGACCGCAACTTTCTCGCCAGCGGCAATTCGAAGGTTGACGTTACGCAGGGCGGGGATTTTGGTACCCGGATAACAGAAGGTCAGGTTATTGAGCTGAATATCGCCATTCAGCCGCGGACGATGCAGAAACTTTCTGCCAGCCGGCCGCTCAACCGGCAGGTTCATCATGCGGTTTATGCTTTTGAAGGCTGCGACAGAGTGATGATACCGGGTGAAGATAGCAGCCACCTGACCCATGGGAGCAAGACAACGTCCCGTCAGGATGGTACAGGCGATCAGACCGCCGACTGACAGTTCACCTTCCATGATGGCATACACCCCCATGATCACCACCGCCACAGTCGACAGCTGGGTGAAAAACTGGACCACATTCATCGTTCCGGTGCTGAGCAGCCGGGAGCGAAGCGCCAGCCGTGCCAGCCGGGCATTAAACTGTTCCCACCGGCGTTGCATGACACCTTCTGCCCGGGAGCCCTTGATGGCGTCAAGCGCCGTCAGAGATTCAATCAGCATCGCATGCTTTTTCGATGACTCGGCGAAGGTCTCATTAATCACCTTCTCAAGTGGTTTCTGCAACGTCAGGCTGATAAGTATTGTCAGCGGAATAATAACGACAGGCACCAGTACCACTGAGCCACCGATGCCGTAGATCAGCAGCAGAAATAACAGGATAAACGGCAGGTCGATCAGAGCGACCAGTGTCGTGGAGGTGAAGAACTCACGGAAGGTATCGAATTCCTGCAGATTGTTTGCGAAAGAACCCACCCGTGCCGGTCGCTCCTGCATACGGATATCCATCACCCGTGCAAAGGTATTGGAAGACAGCAGAATGTCAGAACGCTTACCTGCTACGTCAATAAAGTACGCCCGCAGAGATTTCATCACCAGGTCAAACAGGAATACGATACAAACGCCGGATGACAGTACCCACAGGGTCTCTGTGGCATAGTTAGGTACCACCCGGTCGTACACATTCATGACAAACAGAGG
>JAGRIO010000173.1 GCA_020443225.1 Pseudomonadales bacterium | reverse complement strand
CCTCAGGGTACTCTTATCGGTGATTACAGGTCTCGCTCGCTGGTAGGGTCAGTAGTTTCAGATGATTTCCCCATGAATTCTGCGAGGTAAGGTCAGGCACACCAGGAAACCACCGGATAACTCATCAGCTGTTTCCGAAAGATGATACGCGGGATTGGCCTGAACCAGGAAGCAATGAAAATACAACATAGTCTGGTGCTAAAGAATGAACACAGCCAGTTATCAGTCATTCACCGCCCGGCTTTCCGCAGGATATAGATCGATTTCACACAGGGATTCGGGTCACTGGCCGAAACATCGTCGTGCGCCCGGTTCAGCGCTTCGTGCCGATACGGGTCAATGAAATCACCTGTTGGTCGCTGACATTTTCCATGCGCTGCACGCTTCAGTCGCAGCAGTTATACAGGCAATAATGACGATGGTGAACTAACAGGAGGGATCTGTTGACTACGGTTTATCGAAGAACTCATCCACATCGGCACCAATATTGTCGGGATTAAAAAACGATGGATCATTAATATAAGGTGTAATGTAAATGACAGTTTCCACCAGTCGGTCGGCCTGAGTTTTCGATTTGAAGAGGTAACCCAAAAGCGGAATTTTTCTCAGGAGAGGCACACCGCTATTAGTAACAGACGACTGTTTTGCCACCAGCCCGCCAATTACCAGGGTTTTACCCGACTCTACCAGCACACGCGTTTCCACCGACTGAATGTCAATGGCAAACTGCCCCTGCGGTGCGGTGACGAACACGCTGACTTCGCCTTGCACCTGCAAGTCTACAAAATTGCCGTCCAGCACATCCGGGATGACATTCAACATCACACCCGCTTCTAATCGCTGCAGTGTACGCGTTATGCCAAAGTTTTCCGTTTCATTGGACAGTACTATGTTGAGTTGCTCCCGCAACTCTATCCGCCCAGGCTGGCCACTACGGACGGCAATGTGCGGATTCGTCACCACTCTGGCATCGCTATCCTGCACGAGGCTTGTCAGATTGAATCTGAAAGCCTTAGGCAGATCGGTAAGGCTCTCGTAGTTTCCGGTAATCGTGCCAGCACCGGGAACGATGGATACATCTGCAGCCTTGCCTTTCGTTCCGTCAAGGATGTCGTAAGCCCAGACAAATGAATCGTCGTGATAATATTCCACCACTAACAGTTCAAGAAAAACATTCGGCAGGACTATATCTATGGCACGCAGCAAATCTGCTGCCAGCCGTACATCATTCGACGAACCTCTCAGAATAATGGCATTGGCGTCTTCCAGCACCAGCACCTCGACTCTTTCCAGACGATTAAGATGACGGGAACCTTCCTCTGCTGAGAGATGTTTGGGCGTTAATGCGATAGTGACTTCCTCTACATTGCGGCCATAAAGCGTGTATTTTCTCCCTCGCTGCGCTACCAGATATCCACCTACTTCAGCGACGTTCCTGACAAACTGATCAGCCGATTGTGACCTGAACTGGATGGAAACGGGGTCCAGCAGCTCTCCTTCGAACACAATCTCAACACCCAACTGTTCAGCCATTTCCAGCAGTAAGAGCGGGGCGTGTGAACCTGTGACATTAACTGCACAACCCGTTGCACAGGGCTGAGCCATCACCGGCGAAGGCCAGATGACCAGAACAGGCAATATCAAAGCGATATATTTTGGGAGGTAAAAACCAGACAGGGCAACGCGAATTCGCTGCCATAAGTGTTTGAGATGAGAGTATTTCATAATGAATTTCTGGTGCAGATGCGAGAAGTGACTATCCGGATATCTGTTCTGATTAGTCGGTAAAGTGCCTTTCCCTTGCCGGTTTAAATGGCCGGGAAAGTTCCCTCGAACTAGTCAGAATCTCCTACACACTTGTAAGTCTCACTCCTGGTGTTGAAATCACACTTCTGGACTTTCATCTCTTCCACTTCTTCGATGATAAATTCAGAAACGCCATCAACCCCGCGCCTGAAAAGTGGCCCGCCAGTAATGACATAGGTCGGTCGTATACGGTCCTCACCAACGAACGGCCAGGTTTTTCCCGCATATTGATCATTCAGTGATGCAAACTGGTTCAGATCGATTTCATCGGTTAATGCTTCCTGCTCCGCTGCACTAAAGTCATCTCCCGAGCGGATCTCAGCATCAAACTGCGTGCCGTTTTCAAGCAGGTTCAGCCCCACTTCAAGATGAGAGTCCAGGATGAAACCAGTCATTCCCTCTGCCAGTTCCTCCATCACAGCTTTCTTCACCGCTGCACGGGTGGTGTCCTTAGCTGCCAGTTTCGCAACAACGGTTAAACCGTCAGTGGCAGCCTCGAATGCCTCTGAGCCGGCAGACGCGGTACTCATTCCCATCGAAGCAACACCTTCCACAATGAACATGGCTATCTGGAAACCCTGTTTTTCCTCGTCAGTCCACTCTGCAGCATTCATTGCAGAAGTAGCGTACTCGCCAAAAGCACCGAATGTACCGCTGGTAGCCATAGCTACCAGCGCACTACTCGCTCCCGCGCCTGCACCAGCGGTTGATGCCGCTATTATTCCGCCGACTACCGTAGCGCCTGCAATAATCATAGCCTGGGTACCACACTCCACGTCGGTTGGCACATTCGTCTGATTCATTGTGGCTTCAATGGCGAACCAGACAGCACCGGTATCCCAGTTTACTGATTCACCTGGCTGAAGGATCTTTCTGTTATAGCAGGTACTGCCCTGTGCCAGTTGTACATAGACAGGCCAGTCTGTGCGATTCTGTACCTGAAAGCCCGGAGATTCGCCTCGTTTCAGCGAAGGCACATGTTTCTCAAACTGGCCGGGATAGTAGCTATGAGCCCAGGTTAAGCGAGTGTGCGGTACGTTTTCTCTATCAGTCAGCAACCGGGTTGCCGCATCATTCAGAGCTTCCAGCCGGGAACTGGCAAGATTCACCACCAGGGGTACGCCATTTTGCTGGCCAAAGAAGCGCGTCCGCGACTTGTACATACCAACAAGCGAGTTACTGAACTCACGTCTTGAATCAGGTTCTATCAGGGTAAACTCAGAGCGCCCCTTCAACTGTATATAAGACATCTCAAGGCGCGGTGAGTTAACACTTCGCCGAACGTTGCTGGCCAGGCTGGATTTTCTTGCGTCCCATCCGAGCGAGCCCAATGAATAGGCTGTAACACTTCTGCCACCAACGGTAGCACCAAACGGCATCATGATGTTGCGGGTTACCCCGCTTGCAGTAATTTTTCCGACCACGCCATCGCCCTTTCCTGCTTCTGCAACATTGACCTGACCTGTGATGAAGCTGCCAGCGTTACTTTTATCGGGAATAATGAACGAAAAAGAAGAGTGCCCGTCCGACTTAACACGCACATCTCTCAGTCCAGCGGAAGCACCAACGGTGCCCAGCAAGGTGCGCACACCAGCATCAGCATTTTCACTGTCTTTCAATGCAAATGTGTTCCAGCCCTGAAAAGGCTCAGGCGCTATATACGCCATCAGGCGCAGAGACTGGTCCTTCTTCGCAGCCCAGATCTCCTGCTTATCCAGTCTCAGCTCAACTTTAACACCTGACCCATGAACCAGATGAATCGAATTGGCAGCACGGGATTCCTCCCTGAAGACCACCGACTTCGCCTGAATCTTATCCAGGTAGCTGCTGACAGGAAGTACATCTTCCCCACCTGTAGTAAACAACTTGAAAAAGATGTCACCCAGTTCAACCCGCCATATTTCCAGACCGTTCAGTTGCTGAAACCGGCATTCAAGTGAACAGAAGCCTGCCAGGCGAGCAATGTCATTAAAATTCGTACCGCCTTTCTTGGCGGCACTCATTGCGACAGCAGACCTGGATACTGACACTTCACTTACCCAGCCACTGGCCTCGCCTTCATCTTTGTTGAGATAGATCTGGTCCCAGGTCGTTTCTACCCAACCAACGTCTTCCCTGGCGATATAGGTAAAGGAATTGACCAGTTCAGGACTCAACTGGTGAGCGCTGGACATCAGCCCAATCTTTTTCGGGGCTGAACTCTTTTTTGGAATCGAAAATATTTCACCGGTTTCAAAATCAAAACGGGTGACACCTGTTTTATCGTTGGTCAGTTCTATCACCCCAGGATCACGACGTGTTTCTGTGAACGGGTCATGACGCCCATTTTTCCAACCCGCAAGATTATCTACTGCCCGCCATACCTCACCTCTGTCGCTACGGATGTAATAGGTGTCTATACCGGTAGCACCTGAGATCGCGGTTGCCTGAACAGCAGCCAGTGCGGGAACAGTGACGAGCAGAGCAAGAAAAGAAGATGCAAGGGTGAAGGATATAGCTAAGACTATATTTCTCATTAGAATCCTGATTGCGGGTAGTGTCGAGGAGGATGACCGCAATCAGTTTTAGCCGAAAAACAAGGCGCGGAAGTAATTCAGAAAACGATAACCTTTAGTTGCCCAATAGGATACCTGTTTCGGTACTTAATTTTCGGGATTGCGTTTGTAATGTTTCAGTTTCAGCGATTTCGGCGAGGCAGGCACGAACCAAAGAACCGGAATTGCAGTCAAACAAAAGCGTTGTGGGGTGGTATTCAGCGTATCGGCAGTCCAGGCACCTGGTAGGGGCAATACTCCCGGAAGCTACAATAACCCGGCGTCAAACTGGTCATACACTGGCATCGGTATGATGCATTCGATGATATACACCCTGTTTTGCGAGCAAATCATCGTGCGTACCTTCTTCACAGATACCCGCTTCATTCAGGACGACAATCCGGTCCGCATGCCGAATAGTCGATAACCGATGCGCAATCACTATCGTGGTTCTGTCTTTAGCGATCTCCGCCAATGCCGCCTGAACCGCCCGTTCACTCTCGCCGTCCAGTGCGCTGGTCGCTTCATCGAAGATCAATACCGCCGGATCACGTAGGAATGCCCGGGCAATCGTCAGGCGTTGTTTCTGTCCTCCTGAAAGCTGGACTCCACGTTCTCCGATATCAGTATCATATCCATGCCTGAGGGCAGAGATGAACTCATCCGCATGAGCCAGCTTAGCCGCCTGAATGATGTCAGCCCGACTGGCATTACGACTGCCGTAGCCGATGTTTTCAAGTACTGTGCCTGCAAACAGATACACGTCTTGCTGAACCAACGCGATATGTTTACGAAGAGATCTGAGCCGAAGTGTTCGCACATCGTGACCATCGAGCAAAACACGACCTTGTGTCGGCTCGTAAAAACGTGACACCAACGCACACAAGGTCGACTTCCCGACACCCGACGCACCGACCAGGGCGACAAATTCACCGGCTTCAATCGTCAGGTTAACGCCAGTCAATACATCACTAAGTTCAGGCGAGTAACGAAACCGAACATCAATGAATTCCACACGGCCCTGCACTCCATTCAGTTCGATCGCATCGGGTTGATCAACAATTTCCGGAGCAATTTCCAGCACCTCCATAAAGCGGTGGAAGCCCGTTATCCCTTCTTGCCATAGTCTTGCCAGGTTAGCTACCCGGGAAATGGGATCAACCAGTATCGCGATACACAGCAGATAGGTCATCAGATCAGCAACAGATAATTCGGTCCGTAAAATGCCGATGGCACCAAAAACAATCACCATCAAAGTCAGCAACTGTGCGTAGGTTTGAACACCAGCGGAGAAAAGTGCTTCGGCACGATAACCGAGTCTGCGCGTTTCAAGAAACCTGATGTTCTCCTGGCCAAATCGCTCCAGTTCCTGCTGCTCACCGCCAAAAGCCTGCACCACCCGTACCCCGGCCAGGGAGTCCTCAACATGCTCATTAATAGATGCGATTTTCTCCCGACTCTTACGTACTGCGATGCCCATGTGCCTGTTGAAGTAAAGGGAGTAAGCCACCGCGAACGGCAGAGAAACAAGGATAATCAGCGCTATTGAGGGACTCAGATAAAACAGAATCGCCATCGCTCCTGTCAGTTTCAATAGCGCGATCGCTATATCCTCCGGTCCGTGGTGGAACAACTCTGACAGATTGAACAGATCATTTGAAATTCTGGACATGAGTTGCCCGACACGCTGCTTGTCATAAAAACTGAAGGACAATTTCTGGTAATGAGCAAAAAGCTCTTCACGCATGTCCGTTTCCATTCGCGCTCCCATCACGTGCCCCTGATAGTCCACAAACAAGCGGCCCAGAGCCTCTGAAGTTATCAAGGCAAGCATCAGCCCGCCGACAAGAAATATCTGGTCGTAAATCAGCCCGTGATCCGTTTCTGAAGCGAGTTGATCAACAATAAAGTTGGCGCATAACGGTAACGCTAGTGTGGTGAGCGCGACTAAAAAGGCACAGGCAAGATCAGCAGCAAGTACTGGCAAGTGCGGTTTATAGTAAGAGAAGAACTTCGCGCGACGAGCAGCTGTAATGGCGCGGGAAGTGTCTGCTGACTGGGACAGATGTTTCTGTTGCGCGGCCTGAGTGTCAGCCGCACTTGTTGGTCGAGTTTCGTTCGAAGGCATACTGGTCCATTTCCATTAATTCACATAGGGTGTGGTTTATATTGGAAATGTTTTTTGCCATCGGACTGGACCTCTTCGTGATTTGTGTTACACACCCATGGAAAGTTACTGGTTTTGCGAAGCAGGTTCAAGGGATGATTCAGGCATCTTCTGCCAGCTGGTCGTTTGTTCTGCACTATGAAGTTCGCCACAAAACTCCAGGCCGATCATTACCTGTTCTGATTTCTGAAAAGGAACATCTAATGCGTCTGTAGATAACTGCGATTGAGGAGGATGGGTATTCAGCATTCCGGCAGCAGCGTTCATAATGACCCAAAATCAGAACGCCATGCCTTTCGACGCACTTGAACTTCCACAGACTGCTCTGACCGGAACATTAAGCCAACCTGATGAAGGATTTGTTATGAGAATACTAAAATGGTTCAGCGCTCTGTTGGTGTTTAGCCTTTTAATCCTGGCAACCCTCGCCTGGGTCGGTTCATCGGTGTTTCTTGACAAGGGTTCACAGTACACCCGGAACGCGGCTCAACTACCCGTCTTCTCTGACGATATGCCTGCACAGACAGTACAGATTCCAGCCGGCGAATGGTCCTTTCGCGCAAGGATCGCGGGATTCGACAACCCCGAACCGGCAGGCAATCTTATTCTGCTGCACGGCTTCCCTGAGACTTCAATCATGTGGGAACCACTGATCGCTGAAGCTGCCGCAGCCGGGTACCGGGTAGTGGCTTTTGATCAGCGTGGCTATAGTCCTGGTGCACGGCCTGGTAGCCGGGATCAGTATCATGGGAACTTACTGGTTGCAGACGTTCTTGCTGTTGCAGACACAGTCGGTTTTGACACTTTCCATCTCGTCGGCCATGACTGGGGTGCTGTCGTAGGTTGGCAAACAGTATTTACAGAGCCGGCGCGAGTCGACTCCTATGCGGCCCTTTCCATACCACACATGTCAGCGATTGGTGCGTCAGTTGAGCAACAACCGGACCTCAGTGAGAGAAGCGCTTATATGGCATTCTACTGGCTACCCTGGGTCCCTGAACTGAGCCTGAGCGCTGACGACTTCAAGAAGCTAAAAGAGCTCTACGCAGAACATCCTGCAAAACACGTAGATGAATATCTGGCGCTGTTCAGAGAGCCTGGCGGATTAAGCGGAGCATTGAACTGGTATCGCGGTGGATTACAGGGATTGTTACAACCATCAGGTGGCACCACCACACCAACACTTTTCATCTGGGGCAAGAATGACCCAGTGACCAGCCGTTTAGCGGTCGAGCTTCAGGATGCCTATATGGACGGGCCTTTTGAAGTGATTGAACTCGATGCAGGACATTGGTTGATGGAGACCCAGACGGATGCAGTGGTCAGCGCTGTCATGTCAAACTTGCGGCATTAGGTCGTAATTTGACCCTGGGCTCGCAATGGTTATGGTATTCGTTTTAGCAGAATAACCAGGAAAAGCCCGCTTGACTTAACATGCATGGGAAGCAGAAAGATTCAAATTACAGACACTAAGTATAGTTGTTAGTTTACTGGCTTGCGCACCCATAAACCTCACCAGACGCGTTAATGGATTGGGGATAATTCCTGACACTGCGACAATAACTGTTTACAGAACTTGGCCAACTGTGGGACTTTTATAAGCAATC
>JAGRIO010000172.1 GCA_020443225.1 Pseudomonadales bacterium | reverse complement strand
GTACCCGATGTGCTGCCAGAGTCAGTAGTGCCTGAGTCAGATGTTCCCGAATCAGAAGTACCTGAATCGGAAGAAGAGCCGCTGTCACCGCTTCCCGTGTCGCCGGAGCTGCTATCGGTCGAACCGGCCGAATCCCCTGCTCCGGTATCGCCGGTGCCTGTGTCTCCTGAGCCAGTATCATCAGAACCCGTATCACCAGAACCCGTGTCACCAGAAGCAGTGTCCCCGGAACTTTCTCCAGTGCTATCGCCGCTGGTTTCACCACTGGTATCGCCGGCGCCATCGCCTGTGTCGCCGCTGTCGCCAGTATCATCGCCTGTGTCGCCGCTTTCCCCGGTATCACTGGCATCACCAGTATCACCGGTATCAGCGCCATCACCGGTATCGCCGGAATCACCACTGTCTTCGCCACTGCCGGTATCTTCGCCGGCGCTGCCCTCTCCGTCGCCCGGATCATCGCCGCCGCCGGCATCCTCGCCGTCACCGGATTCATCGCCGGTACCGGTATCTTCACCGTCTCCTGTATCTTCACCGTCTCCGGTATCTTCACCGTCCCCGGTATCTTCGCCTTCTCCGGTATCTTCGCCATCTCCGGTGTCTTCACCGTCGCCCTCTGCAGGTGCGTCATCGCCAGCACCTTCCTCGCCAGCGCCTTCATCGGATGGAGCTTCGTCGCCGCCCTGAGGCTCGTCACCGGGACCTTCCTCACCAGGGGCTTCTTCGTCATCGCTGCCTTCATTCGGATCATCGGTCGTGTCGTCAGTTTGAGGCGGCAGGGACTGTTGTACCAGCGCTTGCTGGGCTGCCGATGCCTGTGGTGTAAAACTGGGATTACCATTCAGCACGATGACAGAGGTATTGCCTGGCGTGGTCAGTTCTACCGGATTGTTACCGTTGACGTCGGTGACCGTGAGAATACCGGACTTGTGAATAACGATGGTTTCACCCGTCGCGCTGACGGTACCATCGAGTTCTGAACCCCGTACGCCGATAACAGCGCTGGGTGTTTTAATCGTGGTGTGGTTAAACCCGGGTTTGTTGAACTTGCCGATGCCGCCACTTTTATAGTTGAAACCACCCTTCAGAACGGTGGTGCCAAAACTGCCGGTACTGGTGCTCGGGCTGTAGGTGAAATTATCAAGAATGGCCCGGCTGTCGGGACCCAGGCGCAGCAGCGTTCTGCCTTCTATCTTTGCGCCGTCCTCCATTCTGACGACCAGCAGGCCACCTTTTTCGACCGTGAGTTCGTCGCCCTCAAAAAGCGTATCACCTTTTTTGAGTTCAAATTTGCCATCGGAATTTTCCCGGTAGGCTTTCCCGCTGCTGCCGACCAGCGTTGCGGTGCCAATAGCCTTCAGTGCACTGGCTTCAGCCGGACCTGCAAACATTGCGCCGTCAAAGGGTTCATGGAGCAGCGCCTTGACCACATCCGGCGTCAGACCCGTGCCGTTCGGTAACAGCAGGTTGGGTGGCGGATTGAAGGAAAAATAATCATGGACGATGACCTGCTGACCATCCGGACCCGTGATGATCAGATCAAAGCCGCTGCGCTCGTAGGTACCAGAGAACAGAAGGTCCGGATTGTCGATAATGAATACTGGTCTGGCAGACGTATCGACACTGTTGTTTGGAGAATCACTACCCACGATTAATGTCCTGTTTTAAAGCGCTTTTTTGACTCGGTTAAACTAACTAAACTGGGCCTGTCAATCAATCAAATGGCGACGGGATTCCCGGTTTTTCCTGTATTTCCGACCCGTTCAGGTGGTGCCCTGCCGGGCACCGGCGAAATATCGGATTCGCCGGTCCCAGCCGGCACTGGTTCGGCCAATATAGCTGAACCTTGAATTCGGCCAGATACCATAGTTTCTGGCCCGCATGAGAGCCAGATTTTCAATTTCCAGATACATACCCACAGCCTCAGGCGTGCCCAATGCGCCATTTATCGCTTCCAGCTGCTCAAACCCTGCAATGACCAGTTGCGTACCAATGAGCTGAAACCGAATATCCGGTATGACATGGTTGCGGTAGCGATAAAATACCTCACCGATCTCCGGCAAGCGGTAAAGGGTTGCGGTTGCCACGCCGATAACCCGTTGCTGCTGGTGATCCCTGACCAGCATCAGCAACTCATTGCAGCGTTCCTCTGGTGTGGTGCCTGCCGGCAGAATGTTCTGCTGCGCCCAGTAACTGATCGCGGCTTCTCTGATTTCATCAGTCTGCCGGTCCCACACCAGTTCAAATTCCAGCGATTCCGGAACGACAGGATTGGTCATGGCCGGGCCCCCACGGTGGCTGGCACCTGAATGTGGACATTCTCGAAGTAGCGCAGGCGAAGCTGACTACCATCCCCATTCTTTCTGGCCAGAAAGAAAAGTGAGTGCTTCCATACAAGGTCGGGCGAGGTTTGCTTCGCCAGCTCTGCCGGTACTGATGCGGCGATGCCGGCGAAGCGGTATGTGGCCGGTTCGTGGATTCTGGCAGCCGTTTCATGCCAGCTGAAACTGAGCAGTTCACGGGCAATACCCTGACGGCGCATAGCCGGTGCGACAAAGCAGCGGAATAACAACAGGTATTGCTGCAGTTCAGTGATCAGCGCGGGTGCAAGGGTGGCGACAGCCTGCAGCTTGCCGGCATCATCGAGGGCAATAGCCGCCAGTTGTGGCGCCCGCTGGCGGGCATCAGCCTCGTTCAGGGCGGCATGCCTGGCCCAGAAAGCCAGTGCTTCATCCTGCCAGCGCTGCTCGCCGGGCACATAGAATAGTCTGGTCATTGTCGTTTTGCGTCGGTTGTTGGCTGCAATAAACTCACATGGTAGCACTGACAAGGCCACCTTAAGCTGATTACGGCAGTGGTTCAGGTACAGATGACAGAAACACAGGTTCATTGGAGTAAGCGGTTATGAACGGGGCTTCAGCGGTAGAAACAGTACACTGGGTGGAGGTCCCGGACGGACATTTGTGGACCTGTTCCACTGGAACTGGCTTTCCTGTGCTGCTGTTCAATGGTGGTCCCGGCTGTGACGACTATCTGCGCCCCCTTGCCGAAATGCTCTCGCACAGCTATCAGGTAATCCGTTTTGAAGCGCGGGGCTGTGGCAATTCTGTCTGGGATGGTCGCTATGACATGCAGACTCTGCTGGCAGACACCGACCGGATTCTTGATCACTATCAGCTTGACCGTGTCCTGCTGGCGGGTCATTCATTTGGTCCTGATGTTGCTCTGGCGTGGATACTGAGCAACCCGGACCGGGCCCGACGGGCTGCCGGGCTCGTCGGTATCGCAGGTGGCCGGATCGTCAATGACAGACAGTGGCATGAAATCTACCGGCAGCGACTGCAGACGGAAGGTGAAGCGCAATCGCAGAACTGGAATGCCGACCCGGCGGTGAACCCGGACTGCATGGCCAGTTACCGTGAGATGATGCAGAAGCCCGATTTGCTGCGGCAGATAGCTGATCTTTACTTACCTGCTCATTACATCATGGCCGGGAATGACATCAGGCCTGACTGGCCCACCCGGCAGCTTGCTAATTTGCTGCCCGCGGGAGACTATGAGGTCATAGCGGGTGCTTCCCATGTAATCTGGCTGAGTCATGCAGAGGCGCTGAACAGGGCCCTGAACCAGGCAGTTTCACGAATTCTTGATCAGTAGTAAGCCATTGTTTTCAAAATATCTTCAGCAGTTCAATCTGACATTCAGACCCCGTGGCTATCTGTTTTACGGCTGGTATATCGTGGCGTCTGCAGGTGGTATTCAGATGTTGTCCGGTCTGCTGTGGATGCAGTCCTATGGTGCCTATGTGGTGCTGTTGCAGCAGGAATTCGGCTGGAGCAAAACCATGGTGGCAGGCGCCTTTGCCCTGACCCGGGTGGAAAGTGGCATCCTTGGGCCCCTGCAGGGCTGGCTGGTAGATAAGTACGGTCCGCGGCCAATTCTTACCTTCGGGATACTGGTGTTTGGTATCGGGTTTATCTGGCTCAGTCAGATTGAAACCATTCTCACGTTTTATCTGGCTTTTGGCTGTATCGCTGTCGGCTCCAGTCTTGGTGGCTTCGCGACGGTCATGGTATCGCTGGTCAACTGGTTCAGTAAGCATCGCTCGAAGGCGGTTGCCCTGTCCCAGTTGGGATATTCCATCGGCGGGCTGTGCGTACCTATCGTCATTTTCTCTCTTGAACTGTTCGGCTGGCGCACCACGGCGCTGGCTTCAGGCATCGTGGTGCTGGCCGTGGGTTTGCCGCTGGTGCAGGTTGTAAAGCACCGGCCGCAGGACCGGGGTGAGACCGTCGATGGTACCCTGGCCCCACAAGTCACGGATTCCTCCTCACCGGGGTTCAGCCCGCAGCGGGACTTCACCGCCAAAGAGGCGATGGCAACAAGGGCTTTCTGGCTGATTTCCTTTGGTCATGCGTCTGCATTGCTGACGGTCTCTGCCGTCATGGTGCATCTGGTGCCGCATCTGACAGAAGGGCTGGAATATTCGTTATCTCAGGCGGGCTTGTTTGTTGCCATGATGACGGGCTTTCAGGTTGTGGGCCAGCTCGGCGGTGGCTATCTTGGGGATCGTTTCAACAAGCGGGTCATCAGCATTTTCTGCATGGTGGCCCATTGTGTGGGGCTGCTGTTGCTCGCCTATGCCAGTCATCTGTGGATGGTGCTGGCCTTTACCATGCTGCATGGTCTGGCCTGGGGTGTACGCGGGCCGCTGATGGTGGCATTGCGGGCAGACTATTTTGGCCCTTCTTCGTTCGGCACCATCATGGGTTTCTCTTCCCTGATCGTCATGCTGGGCATGTCCAGTGGGCCGATCGTGGCTGGTTATCTGGCAGACATATACCATGGTTATGAACGCGGCTTTACCATTCTTGCCATCGGAGCGTTTCTGGGATCATTCTGTTTTATCTTCGCCACGCCCCCGGCAGCGCCGGGCGGTAAACCGCTGACAGGAGAGCGAAATGACTGATTCGGTAGTGAATTATGAAGAACGGGATGGCATTGCCATCATCGAAATCAACCGGCCGGAAAAGAAAAACACGCTGACGGACGCGGTAGTGCAGGGCATTGCAGACGCTATTGATACAGCTACCCGGTCAAAGGCAGTAGCAGCAGTAGTGCTGCGGGGTGCTGGCGATACCTTTACCGCCGGTTATGACCTGACAAACCGGGCAGCCTGGGATCAGCCTTTTGGTTCACCCACTGTAGAGATGCGTGCTGGTGCCTGGGACCCGGTTCGTGACATGCATTTTATGGGTAACAATGTGCGTCGCTTCATGAAAATCTGGGAATGCCCGAAGCCAGTACTCGGTGAAATCAAGGGTTGGGCAGTAGGTGGGGCCACCGACCTGGTGCTGTGTTGTGACCTCTTGTACATGGCGAGTGACGCTCATATTGGCTATGCACCCAGTCGCATTTATGGCACTCCCACCACGATGATGTGGGTGTACCGGCTGGGGCTGGAGCATGCCAAACAGTTTCTGCTGACCGGGCGTGCCATAGACGCAGAAACGGCCTTCCGCATCGGGCTGGTATCCCGGGTCTGTGACCCGGCGGATCTGGCAGCCGAGATTGAAGCGGAAGCCCGGCGCTTTCAGCATATCCCTGGCAACCAGCTGGCCCTTAACAAGCTGCTGATTAATCAGGCATTTGAGAATATGGGGCTTCGAACCACCCAGATGCTGGGTACTTTCTTTGACGGGGTAACCCGGCATACTGAAGAGGCCTATCGGTGGGTCGAGAGTTTTGAAGAGAAGGGTTTCCGGCAGGTGATACGGGAACGCGATGCGCCATGGCAGGATTATGGTGAAAAGCCGGTATCTGGTTCCGGATCTGATCCGGAGTCATAGACTGTTTGAAAGCAGAGGAAAGAGACATTGCACGAAAGACTGGCAGAGCTGATCCGGTTACTGGATCTCGAGAAGATTGAAGAGAATATTTTCCGTGGTTACCACCCGGCAGGTCGTACTCATCGACTTTATGGTGGGCAGATCATGGCGCAGTCGCTGATTGCCGCCGGGCGGACAGTCGACAGTGACCGGCCTGTTCATTCACTGCACGGTTACTTCATGCGTCCTGGCGATCCTAAGGTGCCGGTGGTTTTCAACGTGGAGCGCATCCGCGATGGTCGCTCATTCACTACCCGTCGTATTGTGGCAGTTCAGCATGGCAAGGCCATCTTCAGTATGGATGCCTCGTTTCAGGTGATCGAGCAGGGACTGGAACACAGTGCCGGGATGCCGGCTATGAAACCACCAACCCCGGAGCAGGTTGCACGCCTGACCAATGACGATACATTCATTACCTATCTGGAAGAGTACAAGGCCAAGCTGGATGAAAAACCTATGCCGGCGAAACAGCATCACTGGTTTATCACCAATGGTGAACTGCAGGCAGATGATCCGCTGGTCCATGCGGCGCTGCTGACCTTTCAGAGTGACGATGCACTGATGTCTACGTCGCGGATGCCCCATCGCGGCACTTTCAGTCGTGAGCGGATGCAGGGAGCCAGTCTGGACCATGCCATGTGGTTTCATCAGCCCGGCTGTCGGGCAGATCAGTGGATTCTGTATCAGCTGGATGCACCGCTGGCGTCAGGGGCCCGCGGCTATAACCGCGGACTCATGTTTACAGCTGACGGACAACTGGTGGCATCAACCATACAGGAATCTCTGATGAGGCTGCGGTAAACTGCGGCCTGTGGAATCCAGGGTGGCTGGTGGTGACATGACAAATTTGCAGCGGGACTATCTGCGCGAGATGGGGATCGATGTCTGGGTGTTGCGGGAAAATGCTGTCTGGCCACCTGCAGCCCGCGAACCTGCCCGCGAGCCAACTCCCTTTGAGGCGCAACCACCGACTGTGATCAGCGGCCGTGGTCAGCGTGAAATGCCTGCTGCAGACCGGGCCGGCAGTCGTGCGGGTGAAACTGGCGCTGTGAGTCCGGGCGGGCCTCCTGCCGCCTACCGTTCCGCCATTCAGAATCTTTTGCAGCAGACTGAACCCGCTGTGTCAAAGACACCAGAGGCCAGTACGAAATCAGAGGTTAAAACTGAAATAACGCCAGAAACAGCAGCGCCAGCGACTCCATCGTCGCCATTTCAGCTGTTCTTTCTGATCTATGAGGCAGGGGATCACAGCCTTGGCATTGTTGCCGAAGGTAAGCCGGATGCTGCGGATATTGCAGCAGATGTTAAACGCTTCGCAGATGATCTGGCGCTGGCGTGCCACAGACGGGCGCTAGCTGCCAGAGTTCAGACCTTCCGCTGGCCTATGGTCAGGAATCAGCAGATTCCCCAGACCGATGATGAGGCCCGGATTGTTTTGCGTAACCGCCTGCGGGAATGTCCGCCAACGCTGCTGGTTTTCGGCGACACGGCGGTAAGCTTTCTGGCCGGCTCTGGTGTCACCGGGCTGCATACTGTGGATGGACACGCACTCTGGTGTTTGCCGCCCTGTGCCAGTTATTTTAGTGGCGAGTCATCCAAACGGGCACTCTGGCAGTTGCTGAGAAAAATTTTTCCATGATGTTCGCTGTTGTGTTCGTCAGCGAGACCGGTCAGCAACACCAGTGTCTGACATTGTGTTAAGAGTTAATGGCCTGTACGGATAATTTCTGAAGAATCTGAAACCGAGTATTTTGTTTCCCCAGCATGACGCCTGAACCGATAACGCCAGAACTGCGCCTGATGACGATGGATGATTTACCTGTCGTGATCCGTAATGAACGACGCGCTTACAGTCATCCCTGGACCGAAGGTATTTTTGCCGATTCCATGAGTAACCAGGCCAATGAGTGCTGGCTGCTCAGTAGCCGAAGTAAGATAGTGGGCCATGTAGTGATGTCTGTGGGTGCCGGCGAAGCTCACCTGCTGAATGTTTGTGTCAACCCGGAGTTCCAGGGGCATGGATTTGGTGGCTTGCTGGTTGAACACATCATTGGTCGCGCCCGCAGCCGCCAGGCCGCCACCATGTTTCTGGAGGTCAGGGCTTCCAATCAGGTGGCCTATAACCTGTACGAGAAGCTTGGGTTTAACGAGATCGGTGTCCGGCGCAATTATTACCCTGCCTATGTGGGTCGTGAAGACGCGCTGGTGCTGGCGCTGGAGCTGGTTTGATCTG
>JAGRIO010000171.1:592-8182 GCA_020443225.1 Pseudomonadales bacterium | reverse complement strand
AGTTGCCCTGGCCATCGACCAGCGTGTAGCGCATATTGAAAGGCTGTGCCATCCGCACAATGGTGTCGTAGGCAGCACTGTCACCATGTGGATGATACTTACCGATGACGTCACCCACGATCCTGGCTGACTTCATATAGGGCCTGTTATAGGCATTATTGAGCTCGTTCATCGCGAACAGAACCCGGCGGTGAACCGGTTTCAGACCATCCCGGACGTCAGGAAGTGCACGTCCGACGATGACACTCATGGCATAGTCCAGATAGGACTGCTTGAGTTCATCCTCGATGTTTATCGTCGATATATCACCATCAAAATCAGACATAAATCAGAACTGCAAACCTGTCACGGAAGTCGCCTACACAAGCGCACAAGTGTACCAGAATGCCCCCTCTAAAACACGCCTGACTGAGTTTTTCCGCCCCTTACGGGAAATCATCGTTATAATGGCGCTTTTCAGCTTTCTGACCCCGGGACTGGCGTTGTATGCATTCAGAAACCCACCAGTTTGTTCTGCGACCACAATGGATTCTGCCGGTGAATCCAGCCGGCGTTCTGCTCGAGAATCACTGTCTGGTGGTTCAGGATTCACAAATCGTTCACCTTGGTCAATCAGACGCTCTGCCACCGGCGTTCGCCGGCGCGAAAGTGATCGATCTGCCCGGCAAAATCCTGTTGCCTGGTCTGGTTAATACTCATGGCCATGCAGCCATGACTCTGTTACGGGGATATGCTGACGATCTTGCTCTGATGGACTGGCTGAACAATCATATCTGGCCGGTGGAAGGTGAATTTGTTTCCCACGAGTTCGTGCTCGATGGTACGACCCTGGCGGTCGCTGAAATGATTCGCAGCGGCACCACCTGCGCAGCCGATACCTATTTCTTTCCCGACGCGGTTGCCACAGCCTTCAGGCAGCAACACTTTCGTGGGCAGGTATGCATGCCGGTGATTCAGTTTCCCAACGCCTGGGCCAGCAGCGAGGATGAACACATCCACAAGGGCCTGCAGTTCCGTGACGACTTCATCAAGAACAATGACTTGTTAACCACCGCTTTTGCGCCCCACTCACCCTACACGGTTACCAATCAGGGATTCGAGAAAACCCTGTTGTACTCAGAGGAATTGCAGATACCTATTCATCTGCATCTGCACGAAACAGCGCAGGAAGTCTCAGAGGGTCTGGCGCTTCATAACAGCCGTCCGTTTGCCAGAATGCAGTCACTGGGACTACTGTCACCACTACTGCAGACAGTACACATGACCCAGCTGACCGACGACGAAATTGAGGCGCTGGCAATAAACAGTGTTCATGTGGCGCACTGCCCGGAATCCAATCTGAAACTTGCCAGTGGTTTTTGTGAAGTCGCGAAGTTACGGGCGGCCGGCGTGAATGTGGGTATCGGAACCGATGGTGCTGCCAGCAACAATAATCTGGATATGCTGGAAGAAATGCGGACTGCTGCCATTCTTGCCAAAAACCTGGCTGGCGACCCGGCAACGGTCAATGCCCATGAAGCGGTCGCCATGGCGACCATCCACGGTGCCCGACTACTGGGCCTGGATCACGCCATTGGCAGCCTTGAACCCGGCAAGCAGGCAGACATGATCGCGGTAGATCTGACGGATATTTCATTGCAACCGTTGCATCATCCGGTCTCTCAGTTGGTTTACGCGGCCTCAGGCCAGCATGTGAGTGACGTCTGGATCGCTGGCAGGCAACTGCTGAAGCAGGGGCAACTGACGGAACTGGATGTCACCGCACTGCGGGCGAAAACAGAAACCTGGCGCCAGCGGATTGCCCAACGGGGCAGATCATGACCGGCGATAACAGCGACAAGAGGCAGGATGACATGACGATACATTCTCAGTCCGGCGCTAGCGGGGCGAGCAATCACGACCCGGCGGAGATTTCCAAGTTCGATGAACTGGCCCGCACCTGGTGGGATCAGGAAGGTGATTTCAAACCCCTGCACAAAATCAATCCGTTACGAACCAGCTATATTGCTGACCGCGTTGTGCTGGATGGCAGCCGGGTGCTTGATATCGGCTGCGGTGGCGGCATTCTGACGGAAGCGCTGGCGCAGGCAGGAGCATCTGTCACAGGTATCGACATGGCACCCAGACCTCTGGAGGTTGCCAGACTGCATCGTCACGAATCCGGTCTCAGCATCGAATATCTGCAAACGACGGTTGAAGATTATGCTGCTGATCATGCCGGTGAATTTGACGCCGTAACCTGCCTTGAGATGCTCGAGCACGTTCCAGATCCCGGATCAGTCATCTCTGCCTGCCGCCAGCTGTTGAAACCGGAAGGACATTTATTTCTGTCCACGATTAACAGAAACCCTAAGTCCTATCTGCTGGCTGTCGTCGGTGCTGAATATGTGCTGCGGATGTTGCCCAGAGGCACCCATGATTACGACAAGTTCATCAAGCCTTCAGAGCTGGAGGCCTGGTTACGGGCTGCGGATATGCAGCTGATGGACATTACCGGCATGACCTTCAATCCGCTGACAGGTGCATACAGTCTTGGCCAGGATACCGACGTCAATTATCTGGTGCATGCGCGGCCAGTCTGAAAAACTACTATCCTCAGTTCCACCATGTTCAAGCCAAATATTAATCACTGATCCAACCGGGACCCTTTCACCATGCTGTACGAAGCGCCTGCTGAACTGCTGACAAATAAAATCCTGCTGGTCACTGGTGCCGGTGACGGCATCGGTCGGGTGGCCGCCAGAACCTATGCTGCTCATGGCGCCACGGTCATTCTGCTGGGCAAAACCACAGCTAAGCTGGAGGCGGTTTACGACGAGATTGTTGCTGCCGGCCATCCGGAACCGGGCATTGCCCCCATGGACCTCGCTAACGTTGAACCACAGGCAATCCAGGAGCTGGCAGAAGTCATTGAACAGCAATACGGTCGCCTCGATGGCTTGTTGCACAATGCTTCCATTCTGGGTGACCGTGCGCCACTGGAACACTACGACCTTAATCTCTGGTCACGGGTGATTCAGGTCAATCTGAATGCTGTATTCATGCTCACCCGCATATTACTGCCGGCCTTGCGGCAGTCGGCTCAGGCCTCGTTGCTGTTTACCAGTTCCAGCGTTGGGGCTACACCCCGCGCCTACTGGGGCCCCTACGCTGTCTCAAAATATGGCATGGAAGGCATGGCAAAATTATTTGCTGAGGAACTGGAGAACACCAGTAACATCCGCGTCAACATCATCAATCCCGGTGCGACCCGAACCCGGATGCGTGCGGCTGCCTACCCCAACGAAAATCCGGCCACCGTCAAAGTGCCGGAAGATCTTATGCCGCTGTATCTGTACCTGATGGGTGACGACAGCGCTGGTGTAAATGGCAAGACCTTCAACGCTAACAGCTGGTAGCCACTGGCTGACAACAAACCGGCAGAGAACTTCCTCCCGGCACCTGCCGCTTGCCGTTGGGGCGCCAGATTTCCGTCACCTGCATTTCGCACGATCAGGTCAGATTTGTGACTCGTCAGTTTTATCCTTTTGAAAAAAAAGAGGTTTTCCAGTCATGGCCGGACAGTAAACTGATCTTGGCACGGTTCTGGCTATCTCAGCTCACACAACGCAATAATGCAGGAACTGGATATGCCAACCCAACTTGGAAACACCGTAGACTTCAGCGAAGCGAAAGTCATTTTCAGCTCGCCCGAAGCTTATACGCATTTTGATGCCGAGATCCGCTTCCGTCTGATTCAGGCACTTCAGACAACGCTGGATCTGGAGCAATTGCTGCATATTTTCTTCGATCACGTTCAGACCGTGGTCAATCTTGAGGGGCTGTCCTACAAACTCGACTTGTTGGGAATCGAACTGACGCTTGGACGCCAGAGCATTCATACAGGAAGCTACCGGTTGATCACTCAGCAGGATTTCCTGGGTGAAATCACCTTCTGCAACAACAAACGTTTTCCCGAGAAGGATCTGGCAGTGCTGGAAAACCTGCTGAACGTACTGGTTTTCCCCTTACGCAATGCCATCCGCCACCGGGAAGCACTGTCCGCTGCACTGGAAGATCCACTGACTGGCGCAGGCAACCGACTTGCTCTCAACAATACCTTGCAACGGGAAATCATACGCGCACAGCGATATGAGCAGTCCATGGGGGTACTGATGATCGACCTCGATAACTTCAAAAGCATCAACGACAAATACGGCCACCAGACCGGCGATGAAGTATTACGTACGATCGTCGATGCCATGCGCAATGAGATCCGCGGTTCAGATGTTCTGTTCCGCTATGGTGGTGAGGAATTCGTTGTCCTTCTCACAAGCACCACTCTCGCCTCTGCAAGATATATTGCCGAGCGGGTGAGAAGCCGCATCAATGGACTGGAAATAGAGAAAAACGGGGAAAGGATTCCCACCTCCATCAGCGTTGGGCTATCCATGTTACAACCTGAGGACAGCGTTCGCAGATTACTGGAGCGGGCGGACTACGCGATGTACTGCGCCAAGAATGAAGGCCGGAACAAAGTTAAGGTTTGCAGGGAAGAGCTGGCTTAGCACCCCCAATCAGGGGTGACCTGAGCTACGACAGGGATGTCACCTGCCCTGGCCCGCTTGTCGCCGGGCTAGCCGGCACCTTCTTCGGCCATACGATAGAGCTCCTTCACCTCCTTGGGTTTGAGCTCTACCCAGCGGCCTGCCTTGACGGCAGAAGGGATGAAGAAGCTGCCATAACGGACCCGTTTGAGCCGGCTGACTGTCAGGCCCTGGGACTCCCAGAGACGCCGGACTTCACGATTACGACCTTCCATGATCACCACGTAGTACCATTGATTAGCACCTTCCTGCTCCTCACGTCCTACCTGGATATCAGTAAAACGGGCGATACCATCTTCAAGCAATACCCCATCGCGCATGTTCTGCAATTTTTCGTCAGTCACTTCCCCCAGCACACGGACCGCATATTCCCGGTCGATTCTGGTGGAAGGATGCATGAGTTTATTGGCCAGCGCACCGTCAGTAGTGAACAGCAACAGCCCACCTGTGGTGTAATCAAGACGACCGACAGAAACCCAGCGTTGTTTGTTCAGCCTCGGCAGCTTGTCAAAAACCGACTTGCGTCGTTCCGGATCATTGCGGGAGCAGATTTCATTGGGCGGCTTGTTATACAGCAAATGACGATGTTGCTGTTGCTGGCGACTGACAGGTTTCCCGTCTACATCAATACGGTCATTTTCTTCAACCCGGTCGCCCAGTGTGGCGGTCTTGCCGTTAACCCGAACGCGACCTTCAGAAATCCATTTCTCGGCGCCACGTCGACTGGCCAGTCCGGCAGCAGCAAGGACTTTCTGGAGTTTTTCACTCATCAGGATCGGGGCTCCGCATCATCATCGGTGGTAGCACCTTCGTCGCCATCGGCCGCAGCCTGACGCTCCTCTGCGTCCTCGCTCGCGGGCGGGTCAGCAGCTTCGGTTTCTTCACTGGCAGCTTCAGCTTCTTCCGGACCAGCTGACGCTGCAGCACTCTGTTCCGCTTCTCTGCCGCTTTCCGGATCGGTCACCTGTAAAACATCTGCCGCAGCTTCTGCCAGGCCAGCAGCACTGACGTGCTCGTCGCCGAAGTCAGCAAGCTCATCATCACCCAGCGCTTCCAGATCTTCCTCTTCATGGGCGTCTGCCCGGAACAGATTGCGGATATTTTCCTGAATCTGGTTAACCTTCTCGGTCACCTGATCAAGTTCCGCCTCATTCTCTGAATCATCGAGAATGTCAGGTTCTTCATTAAGCTCCAGTGAACGCGCTTCTATTGGCTCGTCAGAAAGATCCAGCTCCTCGTTGACCTTATCCAGATCTTTGATCTCCGCCAGAGTGGGCAATTCTTCCAGACTGGTCAGATTGAAGTAATCAAGAAAAGTCCTGGTAGTAGCATAGATAGCCGGACGACCAGGCACATCACGATGCCCCACGACCCGGATCCATTCACGCTCCAGCAGGGTTCGCATGATGTTGGTGCTGACTGCCACGCCACGAACATCTTCAATATCGCCGCGGGTAATAGGTTGCTTGTAGGCTATCAGCGCCAGCGTCTCCAGTAACGCACGGGTATACCTGGGCGGTTTCTCTTCCCAGAGACGACTGACCCAGTCTCCGTACCGTGCTTTCACCTGGAAGCGGTAACCGCTGGCAACCTGCTTTAGTTCAAAGCCCCGGTCGGTACAGTCAGCATCAATCTCACTCAGCGTCGCACTGATCATTTGTTTGTCAGGACCGTCTTCCCCAAACAAGGCGACCAGTGCATCCAGCGACAACGGTTTATCCGCCGCCAGAATTGCGCCTTCGATAATCTGCTTCAGTTCAGGAAATTCGCTCATAGAAATTGTGTATCCATGGGGTCAGAGTTTTTAATCTTCCTCAGCAAGCTCAATGGCTTCCTGACCAGGTGTTTTTGCCTTGACGTGAATAGGTCCGAAAGGCTCGGTTTGTACCAGTTCCAGCAATGATTCTTTTATCAATTCCATAATCGCGAGGAAGGTGACTACCACACCAGAGCGACCTTCCTCCGGGGTAAATAAGCCAACAAAGGGGACGAACTGATCGCCTGCCTGGTGAACCCGGTCCAGCACCGCACTCATCCGTTCGCGGGTAGACAATGGCTCCCATTCAATGCGGTGACTGGTAAAGTTCTCTGCCCGCTTCAGGACTCTGGCCAGTGCGATCAGTACTTCTTGCAATTTTACATCGGGCAGTGGTTTTTCTTTTTCAACTAACGGCGCCTCAGCAGAAACCACCCAGAAATCACGGTCCGCTCGCGGTATCTCGTCCAGATCCAGCGCCGCTTGCTTGAACCGTTCATACTCCTGCAGTTTTCTGATCAGCTCAGCCCGCGGGTCTTCGTCATCATCTTCTGCCTCAGTCTGACGAGGCAACAACATCCGCGATTTGATCTCCGCCAGCACCGCCGCCATCACCAGATATTCAGCCGCCAGTTCGAACTGCAAATCGTGCATCAGACTGATGTAGTCCATGTACTGACGGGTAATTTCCGCGACTTTAATATCCAGGATATCGAGGTTCTGACGTCTGATCAGATACAACAATAAATCGAGCGGACCCTCAAAAGCCTCCAGAATGACTTCCAGCGCATCAGGCGGAATATACAGATCCAGCGGCAGCTGGGTCATGGGTTTTCCTTCAACCACCGCAAATGGCATTTCAGCCTGCTGGGCCATCCCGGCCAGTGGCGGCGTTACCTCGGTGGTCGTGGAAATATCCCCGGTTGTCGTGTCAGTCATAGGTCAGTGTCTGTGGTGCCGGCTGAATTACCGGTAATCAAGTCCCATGGCGGCCCGGACATCTTCCAGGGTTGCCTTGGCAATAGAACGGGCCTTCTCGCACCCTTCAGCGACGATGGACTTCACCAGATCAGGATTGCCTTCATAATGCTGCGCCCGCTCCCTCATGGGTTGCTGCTCTGCCAGCACACTGTCTGTCAGCGGCCCCTTGCAATCCAGGCAACCAATGCCGGCTGTGGTACAACCTTTCCTGACCCAGGTACGGGTATCTTCATCAGAATACACTTCATGCAGCTTGAATACCGGACA
>JAGRIO010000171.1:0-582 GCA_020443225.1 Pseudomonadales bacterium | reverse complement strand
CCCGGGTCGGTGCGGCGTACCCGGGCCGGATCAGTGGTCATAGTTTTAATCTGCTGTTCCACCACTTGCGGCTCTTCGCGCATGGAAATCGTATTGTTGTAGGACTTAGACATCTTCTGCCCGTCCAGACCCGGCATGACCGATGCTTCTGTCAGCAAGGCCCGGGGTTCAGGCAGAATGATCTTGCCACCACCTTCAAGGTAACCATACAGGCGATCGCGATCACCAAGTGAGATATTGCCCTGATCCTTGAGCAGCGCCTGAGCTTTTTCCAGTGAGGCCTGGTTTCCCTGCTCCAGAAACTCCTTGCGCATTTCCCGGTACAAGCGGGCATTTTTCTTGCCAAGCTTCCGGATGGCTTCCTCTGCCAGCTCCTCGAAACCGGAGTCTTTCCCGTATATATGGTTGAAGCGACGGGCTATCTCACGGGTCATCTCTACATGGGGAACCTGATCGGCACCTACCGGCACATGACCTGCTTTGTAAATCAGAATATCTGCACTCTGCAGCAGCGGGTAGCCCAGAAAGCCATAGGTCGACAGATCACGCTCATTCATACGCGCCTGCTGGTCCTTGTAGGAA
>JAGRIO010000170.1 GCA_020443225.1 Pseudomonadales bacterium | reverse complement strand
AACTAACACTGGATTCCTTACTGTGCTTCAGGAATCTCGGACTCTTCCGCCGGTGTCTGAGGAACACCGGAATCTACCTCTTCCAGATCAGGAATAACAATACTTTCTGCATCACTCGCGATACTTTCCTGAACCACCTCAGGAATACCGACTGTACGGGCAGCGACAGATTTCTCTTTTGCGAAATACGCCAGCCCGAAACTGGTCAGAAAAAACACGAAAGCAACCGTTGTGGTTGATTTGGTCAGGAAGTTTCCTGCACCGCTGCTTCCGAATACCGTCGCTGAGGCACCACTGCCAAAACCAGAGCCCATGTCGGCACCCTTGCCGTGCTGGATCAGTACCAGGCCAATGATCGCAATCGCGGCCAGTACATGCACAACCAACACCAGCGTTTCCAGAGTTTGTAGATTCATAATCTTACTTCATCATGTCCTTTGACCTGCCGCCTGGCAGATCTCGGTAAAATCCCCGGCTAAGAGGGATGCTCCGCCGACCAGTGCGCCATCGACAGATTCAATGGCAAACAGTTCGGCAGCGTTAGCGGCGTTGACACTGCCGCCATATAAAATTCTTATGTCCTTGCCGACTTTCGTATCAACCCGGCAAAGGGCTTCACGTATCCAGTCGTGCACTTCCCCTGCCTGTTCGGGCGTCGCACTTTCACCCGTACCAATCGCCCAGACCGGCTCATAGGCGACGATGCATGACGAGAGCCCGGCAGCACCAATCCTGTCGGTGACAGCTTGTAGCTGCGCCTCAACCACCACGCGGGTTTCACCGGCCTGACGCTGCATCAGCGTCTCACCCACACAGACTACCGGGATCAGACTGCCGTCTATGGCAGCCGCCACTTTAGCAGCAACCATGTCGTCCGTCTCTCCGTAGAGACTTCTGCGTTCCGAGTGACCGACAATGACAAAATCGGCACCGGAATCTTTCACCATCGCTGCCGAGACTTCGCCCGTGTATGCACCACTCTCATGCCAGTCAATATTCTGCGCCCCGACACTAATTGCACTGGACGCTAAACGACCGACCACTAATTGCAAATAAAGCGAAGGCGGAAAAACCAGCACCTCACAGGTTTCTGAGTCCACCGCTTTCAACCCTTCGAGGACCCCGTTCAGCAACGCTTCTATGGATGCACGACTTCCGTTCATCTTCCAGTTGCCGGCGACTATTGGCTTTCTCATTCAGTCCCCCAAAAGCGGCGGCAAATCTTAACGGCTTTGTTCTCAGGATTCAACAACACTGGCCAGCCTCGCTTCTGATTCCAATTTAATGTGCCTTGACAGCTGCACCTTCAACCACCTGAGCCAGATCACGCGCCAGCAGGTCGACCAGCACTTCGTCTTCACCTTCCACCATGACCCGAACCACAGGTTCAGTACCTGAAGGTCGCAGCAACACCCGCCCTTTCCCTGCAAGTTTCTCTTCTGTGGCCGCCACTGCACGGGTTACCTGGTCAGAAGCAACTACCGACTTGGGACAGCGGACATTGATCATTTTCTGGGGTAATTTCGTCATTTGATTTTTCAGCTCAGCCAGCGATCGCCCGGAAGCAACCATGGCGGCTACAACCTGCAAAGCCGACACAATACCATCTCCGGTAGATGTCAGATTCAGACATAAAATATGCCCGGACGACTCTCCACCAATTTGCCAGGACCGCGTCTGCAACTCTGAAAGCACATAACGGTCACCAACGGCAGCCCGAACAAAAGGAATCTTGCGGGCAATCAGTGCCTGTTCCAGCCCGAAGTTGCTCATCAACGTGCCGACGACACCGCCATTCAGCCTGGCTTTTTCATGCAGGTAGGCTGCGATAATGAACAGGATCTCGTCGCCATCGACGATTTCCCCGGCCTGATCCACCATAATGACCCGGTCACCGTCGCCATCCAGCGCCACACCAAAGTCAGCACCTGTTTCGACGACCTTACTCTGCAGGGCCTGCGGGTGAGTAGAACCAATCTTGTCATTAATATTCAGACCATCCGGAGAGACCCCGATTTCGATCACTTCTGCGCCCAGTTCCCTGAAAACTGCCGGTGCAATGTGGTAGGTAGCGCCATTGGCACAGTCCACAACTACACGAACCCCCTTGAGATTAAACCCCGAATCGAAGCAACTCTTACAGAATTCTATATATCTGCCTGCTGCATCGTTGATTCGCGAAACTTTTCCAATCTTGCCGGACTCTACCATCACCATTGGCTCATCGAGCATACGCTCGATCGCGGTCTCGATCTCATCATCCAGCTTCTCCCCGTTACCAGAGAAGAACTTGATGCCATTGTCGTGAAACGGGTTATGGGATGCACTGATGACAATACCGGCCTGTGCATTGAAAGTGCGGGTGAGATAAGCAATTGCCGGGGTCGGCATCGGGCCCAGCAAAGACACATCAATGCCGGCTGAGGCAAGTCCGGCCTCCAGCGCAGATTCAAACATATAACCGGAAATACGGGTGTCTTTCCCAATCAGTATCCGGCCACGCTTCTCGCTGGCGAAGACCTTACCCGCAGCCCAGCCGAGTTTGAGCATGAACTCAGCCGTAATCGGATGTTGTCCTACCTGGCCGCGGATACCATCCGTTCCGAAGTAATTCTTCACTGTTTTTATACTCTTTCTTTGAATTTCAGATAAGACTCTCTGTCATCAGGCAGCGTATCGTCCGCAGTGCCTGCACAGTTTCCTTCACGTCATGAACCCTCAGCACCGAGGCGCCTTTCTGATAAGCGGCCACAGCGCCGGTGACACTGGCGATCAGGCGGTCTTCCGTATCACTGCCAAGCACCTTACCGAGCGTACTTTTACGGGACAATCCTATCAAAAGCGGCGCGTCTAAGCAGGCAAATTCGTCCAGCCTGTTAATCAGTTGCAGATTGTGTTCTGGTGTTTTGCCAAATCCAAAGCCGGGGTCGAGCAGAATATTCTCCTGCGGAATGCCTGCTTCAGCGCATGCTGCCATGCGTTCACGAAAGAACGCAGTGACTTCACCAAACAAATCGTCATAGTGCGGGTCCAGCTGCATCGTTTTCGGGTCACCTTTCATATGCATCAGACAAACAGATGCACCCGTTTCTGCAGCAGCTGCCAGTGCACCTTCCCGACGCAGCGCTCTGACATCATTAATCAGGTTCGCACCCGCAGCTACCGCGGCAGTCATCACTTCCGGGGTGCTGGTATCAACAGAGATCACGATGTCGCTGAGCGAGCGTATCGTTTCAATCACCGGTATTACCCTGTCGAGCTCCAGCGCTGGCGGCACCGGGTCAGCCCCCGGACGGGTGCTCTCTCCGCCTACATCAATGATGTCTGCACCCTCATCAATCATCTGCCGGACCCGCCAGATCGCAGCATCACGATTGAGGAATTGCCCGCCATCAGAGAAAGAGTCCGGCGTCACGTTAAGAATACCCATAACCATGGGCGGTACAATTTTCTGCATACTATCCAGGCTCAGCATCGTCGGCAGACAGATCTCTTTTCTGTCGCCTGAAACAAAAACGGGCTGCAACTTTCGTCAGCCCGTCCTCGGTTTTATTTACATTCTGGTCAGAAAAAACGCCAGCCGTAGAAGACTGGCGCTCATGGTGTTCAGTGCTCGCCGGCCGGACCACCAACAGGACCGCTCGGTCGCGGATCCGTATCTGGCTCAGCATCCGGTTCCTGTCCACCAGCACTGCCAGTACTCATGCCATCCTGCGGATCATTCCAGTCCTTAGGTGGCCGTGGCTTCTTGCCCGCCATGATATCGTCTATCTGACCTCGGTCGATGGTTTCGTAATCCAGCAGGGCTTCCGCCATCGAATCGAGCTTGTCGCGGTTTTCTTCAAGAATTCGCTTGGCGGTGCCATAACAGTCATCGATAATTGCCCGCACTTCTTCGTCAATCAGCTTGGCTGTCTGACCAGAAAACTGCGAACTGGAACCACCTGCCGACTTACCCAGGAAAACTTCTTCGTTCTCCTCAACATACATAAGCGGGCCGAGCTTCTCAGACAGCCCCCACTTGGTCACCATAGCCCGGGCCATTTTAGTCGCCCTTTCTATATCGTTAGACGCACCGGTGGTAATACCATCTGGCCCAAGGGTCAGCTCTTCAGCAATGCGGCCACCAAATAACGAGCAGATCTGACTGTGAATCATGCGCCTGCTCATGGAGTACCGGTCTTCTTCCGGCAGATACATGGTCACACCCAGCGCCCTGCCCCGGGGTATAATCGACACCTTGTAGGTTGGGTCATGTTCCGGCACCAGATAACCGACAATACAGTGGCCTGCTTCGTGATAGGCTGTATTGCGCTTTTCTTTCTCTGACATCACCATGCTCTTGCGCTCGGCGCCCATCATGATTTTGTCTTTGGCCTGCTCAAACTGCTCCATACCAACAGTACGTTTATTCTGACGCGCAGCAAACAAAGCAGCTTCGTTCACCAGATTAGCCAGGTCAGCACCAGAGAAACCTGGTGTACCACGGGCGATGTAAGCAGGCTCGACATCGGCGGCCAGTGGCACTTTGCGCATGTGCACCTTGAGGATTTGTTCCCTGCCGCGAATGTCAGGCAAGCCCACGACCACCTGACGGTCGAATCGACCCGGACGCAACAACGCAGGATCGAGTACGTCAGGACGGTTGGTCGCTGCGATCACGATAATGCCATCGTTACCATCGAAGCCATCCATCTCGACCAGCAACTGGTTCAGGGTTTGTTCCCGCTCATCATGCCCGCCACCCAGACCAGCGCCCCGGTGACGACCGACAGCATCAATTTCGTCGATAAAAATAATACAGGGAGACTGTTTCTTGGCCTGATCAAACATGTCGCGGACCCGGGATGCGCCCACACCGACAAACATTTCAACAAAGTCAGAACCCGAAATAGAGAAGAACGGCACCTTGGCTTCACCCGCAATGGCCTTCGCCAGCAGAGTTTTACCAGTACCAGGCTGACCAACCATCAGGATACCCCTCGGGATGCGCCCGCCGAGCTTCTGGAACTTGGTCGGATCCTGAAGGAATTCCACCAGTTCCTTGACGTCTTCCTTGGCCTCGTCCACCCCCGCCACGTCGGCGAAAGTGGTCTTTATCTGATCCTCACCCAACAATTTAGCCTTGCTCTTACCGAAGGTCAGCGGACCACCGCGACCACCGGAACCACCCTGCATCTGCCGCATGAAAAACATGAAGACCGCGATAATTACCAGAATCGGGAAACTGGCCACCAGCAACTGGGTCCAGATGCTCTGGGTTTCAGGTCGGGAGCCACGGAACTCCACATTATGATCGAGCATATCGTCGATAAGTGCTTTGTCGGCTATCTGAGGCTGAATCGTCTCAAAAACGCGGCCGTCTTCGCGACGCCCCCTGATAACCAACCCGTCAACTTCTACCTCGCGAACATCACCACTGTTAACCCAGTCCAGAAATTCTGAATACTGGACTTCCGAGGTGCTCTGGTTCTGACTGAAGTTACTGAAAACCACCACCAGAATCGCTGCCAGAATTAACCAGAACAGCAGATTTTTACCCATATCATTCAAAGGATTATCCTCACTGTAAGGACTTGTTCGCCAAGGGGAAAACTACCTTACTATAGATTTTTCCATACACCAATAATTCCGCTGCCAGCCACTGTTTCTGCCTTTCCGGCTGTCAGCACCAAAAACCTTCATGCCCGTCAGTTAAACGTTCAGGACCTTAATCCGGATTGCCCTTGTACTGCAGGCCCACCAGATAGATTTCCCGGGACCGGTTACGGGATGCTTTGGGTTTGAAGTTAGCAACTTTGCGAAACCGCGACTGATAAGCCTTGCGGATATCACTGATGCCTTCACCTTCAAAGCACTTGCAAACCAGACTGCCACCTTTGGCCAGGACTTCGTCAGCAAAATGTATCGCCAGTTCAACCAGATAGGCGGAACGGGGCTGATCAATATCCTTCATTCCACTTAAATTGGGGGCCATGTCTGAAATTACAAGGTCCACTGGCCGCCCCGCCAGCTCGTCATGTAATTGCTGATAGGGTTCGTCTTCCGTGAAATCCCCCTGAATAAAGGTCACCCCTGTCAGCGGTTCCATCTCCAGCAGGTCGATACCGATGATCGCCCCCTTGCCGGACACCTTTCTGGCAGCGACCTGACTCCAGCCGCCAGGCGCTGCGCCAAGATCGACAACCACAGCCGATGGCTTCAGCAACCCGAACTTTTCGTCTATTTCCAGTAGCTTGAAGCTGGCCCTCGACCGGTAACCTTCAGCACGGGCACGTTTCACGAATTCGTCTTCTTCGTGTTCCCGCAACCATTGCTGACTTGATCTCGACTTTTTCATAAATACTTCATAACAGATTATCGGAACCACAGAACCTGGTTCACGCAGAGAGTTTTAGCAGTTTCCTGCCGGTGGCGACTCGCCAAATCCAGCTGCCTCGGGTAGAATCGCCGCCCCGTCCACCTGGTTTCCAACATGTTAAGCAATTCAGATCGTAAACGCTTCAAAGCCATTGGCCACCATCTTAAACCGGTGGTCACCGTTTCTGGTAACGGCCTGAGCGAGAGCGTGATGCAGGAAATTGCCAGAGCACTGAACGATCATGAGCTCATCAAAATTAAAATTATTGCCGACCGGGAAGAAAAAGAAGCTCTGATCAATGAGATCTGTGAATCCCAGGGCGCTGAGGCAATTCAGAAAATCGGACATGTCCTGCTGGCTTATAAGGCCGCCGCCAAGCCAAATCCGGCATTGTCGAATATCTTGCGGGCCAATATCCTCTGACTAATACCCCCTGACACCGCCCGCCTTCTGCCGCTGAATCGACCCGAGATTTTCAGAGCCCTCAGCTTAATAAGAGCCTTCAGCTAGAAAGGGCCCTCAGCTTAATAAGCGCCTTCAGCTGTAAAGAGCCTTCTGCCAAATGAAAGCCTCAGCAAGCAGAAAACCACCAGCGGAACCTGAGGGTTTTACAGGTGCTGGACTTCACAAATCTCGTATTCCACTTCCCCATTGGGCGTTCTAACCACTGCTACATCGCCCACTTCCTTACCAATCAATGCACGGGCAATCGGTGAATAGACTGATATCTTGGCAGCCTTCAGATCAGCTTCATCATCACCAACGATTTTGTAGGTAATTTCATCGTCGGTATCCAGATTCATCAATGTGACGGTGGTGCCGAAGATCACTTTGCCGGTAGGTGGAATCGCGGTGACATCAATGACCTGCGCATGATTCAGCTTGGCTTCGATTTCCTTGATCCGACCTTCGATAAAGCCCTGCTCTTCCTTGGCATACTGATACTCGGCGTTTTCCCGAAGATCCCCCTGCGCACGGGCGGCAGCGATCTCCTGAATAATTCTGGGTCTTTCGACCTGTTTCAGGTGGTCCACTTCATCGCGAAGGGCCTTTTCGCCCACAGCGGTCATTGGGATCTTGTCCATTACGATGTTCCCGGATCAGAAATATATCGGTCAGCTAGTGTGAAAAGGATTAAAGAGATTGTCCAGCCTTAGCTTTCCAATCTCTTATGCAGATCCTGCAGGCAGTGCACGGTGTAAGCCTCACCGAAATGTACCGCATCGATGCAGGCACGGGCGCCAGCCATGGTGGTGGCGTTGTAAACCTTGTACTGCAGCGCAGTGCGGCGAATCTCAAAGGAGTCGGCAATCGCCTGTTTGCCCTCAGTGGTATTGACGATAAAACTGATCTCCTGGTTCTTCAGCATGTCCACCACATGAGGGCGCCCTTCCTGAACCTTGTTGACCACTTCAACTTCAATACCGGCATCTTTCAGGGCACGTGCAGTGCCTCGGGTCGCAACCAGGGTGTATCCAATCTCAATCAGATCCCGTGCAACATTCAGCATCTCGGGTTTATCAACATCCCGGACGCTCAGGAAGGCTCTGCCCTTAGACGGAATCCTGTCACCAGCAGCCAGCTGCGACTTACGATAGGCCTCGCCAAAAGTCTTACCAACACCCATCACCTCACCGGTAGATTTCATTTCCGGCCCCAGAATCGGGTCAACGCCGGGGAACTTGCCAAACGGGAAGACCGCTTCTTTGACACTGAAGTAGTCGGGAATGATTTCACTGGTAAATCCCTGCTCCTGCAGCGAGGTGCCTGCCATACAGCGCGCCGCCACTTTCGCCAGTGACCGACCGATACATTTGGAGACGAACGGCACGGTTCGTGATGCCCGCGGATTGACCTCAAGGATGTAAATCAGTCCATTCTGAATCGCGAACTGCACATTCATCAGACCAATCACACCCAGCTCCAGCGCCATCGCCCTGACCTGCT
>JAGRIO010000169.1 GCA_020443225.1 Pseudomonadales bacterium | reverse complement strand
GCGCATTGACGAAACTGGCAGCCTGACTGGACAGGAACACGACCACCTGCGCGACTTCTTCCCGGGTAGCCATTCTGCCCAGTGGGTTAGGTGCCCAGGCCCTGACGATCTGTGCCTCGGCTTCCTCGAAGGTGTCTCCCCAACCCTGTGCTCTGGCCCGGGTGAGATAGGCTTCCTCAACTTCTGCGGTGCGAATCATGCCGGGTGAAACCAGGTTTACCGTGATACCGGTACCGGACAACTCTTTGGCCAGACCTACAGTCAGATTGGCAAGCGCCCCTTTGGCGGCATAATACTGTGGCGAACGGGCATTGGGTTTCGTTGAACCCACTGTACCCAGGTTGACAATTCGCCCCCACCCCCGGGAGGTCATACCCGGCGTAAAGGCCTGGATCAGGCGCACCACAGATAAGGTGTTTTTCTGGTAGGACGTTATCCAGTCTTCAGTGGTGCTGGTTTGCCATTTGCCGGCGTCTGCAGTGCCGTAGTTGTTAACCAGTACATCTACCCCACCTGTCAGCGCCATCACCTGATTTACGGTTTCTGCGGTACCAGCCTCTGTCGTGATATCACCACAGACGGCGAGAACCCCGGGTCGCTCAGTCTGCAGTTTTTCATAGTCCTCGGCCTGCAGGCCATGATAAATGACGTTGGAACCCTCCGCAGCCAGGAGATCGGCGATGATCTGTCCGGTTCCGCGGTGACTGCCGGTCACCAGCGCCGTCTTTCCCTGCAGGCCTGTATCCATTATTCCCCCTGTCGTTACACACATTGCACTGTGAAGATTCCTCTGCGCCCGTATTTCCCGGGCCGCCTCATTTCCGTATAGTGCAGCGTTTTGAAACTGAGCGCCAGTATCGTGACCGACCCGGCAATGATCATCATCCTGCTTCTCATCGCTGTCGGCGCGGCCGTCCAGACGCTGTCCGGATTTGCCATGGGTTTAATTATCATGGGCGGCGTAACGGCCCTTGGACTTGCAGAAATCGGTGAAACTGCTGCGGTAGTGAGTCTGATCTCGCTGCTGAACACAGCACTGGCACTGCGCAGTACCTACAAGCATCTCGACTGGCATTATGTGCGCAATGTCAGTTTCGCGCTGGTACCTGCGCTGATCGTTGGTGTAGCACTGCTTAACTGGTTGTCTGGGAATTATTACGAGTATCTGAAAGCCCTGCTGGGTATTTTCATTGTGGGTGCCGGTACGCTGCTGATGCTGCGCCCGGTGCTTTACGAGCAGCCCACAGGCCACTGGAAAGTGAGGCTGGCAGGGACCATTGCCGGTCTGATGGGGGGCATGTACAGCGCCGGCGGTGCGCCGCTGGCTTACCTGATGTATCGGCAGCCACTGGATGTGCGGGTGGTACGGGCTTCCTTACTGGCGATGTTTGCCGTATCTACCGCGGGCCGTGCGGTAGTGACGGCGATTGATGGACAACTGGACCAGAAGATACTGACGCTGGCGGCCATTTCAGTACCTGTGGTGATTGTGGTCACAGTCTCCTGCAACCGGATATCTCACCGGGTTCCTGATCAGCTGATCAGAAAAATGGTGTTCATTCTGCTGATCATTCTGGGTGGGTTCCTGGTTTCGTCGGTGATGTGACTGCTAGCCTGTGAGCTTTTCCATCCAGACCGTATCCCAGAAGCGGTCAAACTTGTAGCCAACCTCAGTCAGCCTTCCAGCCTCGGAGAAACCGAACTTCCGGTGCAAGGCAATGCTGGCATCGTTAGGGATCGTGATAACTGCGTAGCAGCGATGTACGGGCTGGTTCTGCAATGCACTAAACAATGCTCCGTAGAGTTGTGAACCATGCCCCTGACCAGCACAGCCCGGTGCCAGGTAAATAGTGGTTTCGACAGAGGTATCATAAGCTGCCTTGGGCCGGAACTGACTGCTGGAGGCATAGCCCTGAATACCGTTGCTGTCCTCCAGAACCAGACACTGGTGGGGCGTACCCGGTTTAAACTTTGCCAGCCATTCAGACCGTTGTTCAGTCGTGAATGGTTCGATATCGAAGGTGGCAGATGTGTGCTGAATATAATGGTTGTAAATCGCCGTCAGCGCAGCGAGGTCACCGGGAGTGGCGTGTCTGATTTTTTTCTGCTGTTCCATGCACGAAAGGATAAACCATTTGCCTGGTTACAGGTAAAATGCGCCAAACAAAAATTACATTCCTTCTTATGTCCCCAGTCAAAGATACCCGTCCTTTCACGGATGCAGAGGTTCCTGCTGTCATTGAATCCCTGCTCCATGACAAAGAATTTCTGGGTTTTATCGCCCGCTTCCGCTTTCCGGTACTGAGTAAATTTCTGCCCGGATTGTTACGGTGGGGGGTTGCCAGGGTGCTGCGCTCTCAGGTTGGCAGGGTTACAACCATCGCCGGCTTTCAGCAGATAGTTTCCACTTATGCGCGCAAACTGGTGAAGGATACGATGACCAGTTTTGACTTTAGCGGCATTGAGAAACTGAGTAAGCAATCGGCATATCTGTTCGTGGGTAATCACAGGGATATCGCCGGCGACTCGATGCTGGTTGATTATGCCTTGTATCTCAGTGGCTACGATACGGTTCGGATTGCTGTTGGTGACAATCTGGTACAGAAAGATTTTGCTACCCACCTGATGAAGCTGAACAAGAGTTTTTTTATCAAGCGCAGCGAAGAAGGTGCCAAGAAAATTTATGCCGGTTTGCTGGAAAGCTCCCGCTATATTCATGACTGCATCAGTCAGGGTGAGTCAATATGGATTGCTCAGGCAGAAGGTCGCGCTAAAGACGGTATGGACCTGACGGACCCTGCCATCATTAAAATGTTTGCGCTTGCGGAACGCAAAAACACCCTGCCAGAGATACTGCAGAAGCTGCATATCGTGCCGGTCTCCATCAGTTATGAGTACGACCCCTGCGATGCCATGAAAGCGAAGGAACTTTACAGTCTGCGCACTGAAGGCTGTTACCGCAAAGATGAAGGGGAAGATCTGCTGAGTCTGGTTAAAGGTCTGGGTGAGTTCAAAGGTCGGGTGATTCTGACGATAGGAGACATGCTGAAGCCGGAGTTTGAAACTGCTGACGCTATTGCAGCAGAGATAGATCGTCAGGTGTTGTCTAATCTGCGCTTGTATCCGGTAAATTTCTGGGCGCTTTGCTGTCTTGCTGATGACGACAGCATCGATTGTGATATTTACCGTACTGCCCTGCAGCAACTGCAGGGGCTTGAGGGTGTGAAGTTGCCAGACTCTGATGATCCGTCAGTGCTGAAAGCTCGCTTTGAAGAATGTCCGCCTGAGCACCGGCGCGACATGCTGGCTATGTATGCAAATCCGGTGCTTAACAAGCTGAATCATCATCTGATACCTGAATTTGAGAGCTAACGGGCAAAGGGTTCAGGGTGACGCTTGTTCTGCGGAGATTTCAGTCAGGAATATCCAGTACAGGATCATCCAGCTTGGCCCACTGTTCCCGCAGTTCGAGAATGTGATCTGACCAGTAGCGCTCACTGTTAAAGAATGGAAACGCCCGCGGAAATGCCGGGTCGTCCCAGCGATTGGCCAGCCAGGCGGCGTGGTGCATCAGGCGCAGGGTACGCAGTGGTTCGATCAGCCGCAGCTGACTGTAGTCAAAGTCGCAGAATTGTTTGTAACCCCGCAAAATGTGACTCATCTGAATCTGTTGTTGTTCCTGCTCTCCGGAAAGCATCATCCACAGATCCTGAATGGCCGGGCCGTTTCTTGCATCATCAAAATCGACAAAATGTGGTACATCGTCACGCCACAGTACATTGCCCATATGGCAGTCACCGTGCAGGCGAATCTTCCGGTAGGGGTAAGCGGCGAATACATCCTCCAGACGAACCAGCAGGTGTTCAGTCACTGACTCGTAAGCGGGCAACAGGGAATCTGAAATCAGTTGCCGGGACAAGAGTAAATCCCGGCTGGCATGGCCATAGGTTGCCACTGAAATCTCCGGCCTTGCTTCAAACAGCGAGTGACCTGCAACAGCATGAATTCTGCCGATGTGACGGCCGAGGATTTCAAGATTACCGGCATCGTCGAGTTCCGGGGCCCTGCCGCCGCGGCGGGGATAAACCGCAAAGCGAAAGTCGTCAAACCTGTGCAGAGTCTGATCTTTCGCATCGACAATGGGTGGCACTACCGATACGTCCATAGCCGCCAGATGCAGGGTAAATTCATGTTCCTCCAGAATCTGCGCATCACTCCAGCGGTCTGGCCGGTAGAACTTGCCAATCAGCGGGGCGCCGTCTTCGGTTCCGATCTGATATACACGGTTTTCATAGCTGTTCAGTTCCAGAATTCTGGCATCGCAGTGGTAACCAATGCTTTCGATGGCATCCATAATCAGATCAGGAGACAGTTTTTCAAATGGATGGGTAATATCGCTCATGGGTCTCTCGCAGGGTTAAGTAGGGCTACGCTTTTAATCTGTGCAAAGACGCTCTGCCCTTCGGAAAGCGAGAGTTTTTCCAGAGATCGTCGGGAAATACGTGAAATAAGTTTCTGGCCGTGAATGTCCAGTTTCACCAGCAGGTTGGGGGCGGCCTGATGATCCTGAATCTCCTCGATCGTCGCAGGCAGAATATTGAGGATGCTGGTATCGGTCGCTGCGCTGAGTGTCAGGCTGACGTCCCGGGCAGAGACCTGAACCCTGACCGTTTCATCGGTGTCAATGGCATCAGCCGCCAGCAGCAGCTCTGATTCGCCGAGTTGCAGACGGGTAAGACCGGGTTGCTGGTCACCGGCCTGATAGCGACAGGCCAGAACAGAGGTGATGTCTTCTTCGACACTGGCAACAAATGCCAGCGAGGTGGTCAGTGAAGCCGTTGTGCCCTGATGCGTGACCTTACCAGCTTCTAGCACCAGCAGGTCATCTGTCAGGTAGTTGATCTCTTCCAGTGAATGACTGACGTAGATGACCGGTATGCCTTTGAGCAGATTCAGGCGTCGGATGAAGGACATGATCTGATAGCGGGATTTGGCATCCAGCGCACTCAGGGGTTCATCCATCAGCAGTAGTTCTGGCTGCGCACACAGCGCCCGGGCCAGGGCAACCCGCTGTTTTTCCCCACCGGACAAGGTTTCAACGTTGGCGGTCAGCAGGGAGGACAAGCCCAGCTCACGAATAATTTCGTCTGTATCCGGAACTTTATTGCTGCGCGTTCTTGAGGCTGCGAAAGCAAGATTCTCGGCCGTATTCAGATGAGGAAATAGCTGGGGTTCCTGGCTGATATAGCCGATGCTCCGTTGATGGGGTGGTATGAAGTTGCCGGCGTTTTCCCAGATGGTGGCGCGCCAGCTGACATCGCCATGATGGGCACCCTTTTCAAGGCCACAGATAATCCGCAGCAGGGTGGATTTGCCAGAACCGGAATGACCATAGATGCCAGTTATCCCGGTATCGGCAATTTCAATATCCGCCTGAAGACCAAATCCGGAGGGTCTTTGCAGACTAACGGCGACCTTAAGGCTCATTGCGTGCCCGGACCAGGGTTTCGGGCAGGTCGGTTCAGGGCGTAGAGCGCAAATAGCAGCAAGAATGAGAAAATCAGTAATCCTGCTGCCAGGCGGTTAGCCTGGCCATATTGCATCGCCTCAACATGATCATACAGGGCAATGGACAGTACCCGGGTCTCGCCCGGAATGTTGCCACCAATCATAAGAACAATGCCAAACTCTCCCAGAGTATGTGCAAATGCCAGACAGGTGCCGGCAATAAAACCTGATTTGCTGAGGGGCAGTATCAGACTGAAAAATCTGTCCACAGGAGAAGCGCCGAGCGTTGCGGCAGCTTCCAGTAGTCCTTTGGGTAATGAGGCAAAGGCCAGTTGTACCGGTTGGACATAGAATGGCAATGAATACAGCACAGAACCAATAACCAGAGCTTCGAAGCTGAAGGCGAGGGTATTACCGGTGAGTGTCTGCCAGGACTGTCCCAGCCAGGTGTCAGGAGAAAATGCCAGCAGAAGATAAAAACCCATCACTGTTGGTGGCAGGACGATGGGCAAGGCTACCAGTGGCTCAAGCAGATAGCGGACCGGATGCTGGCTGCGGCCCAGGAACCACGCCAGCGGTGTCCCCAGACACAGCAATAGCAGGGTTGTGGCGCCAGCCAGCTGCAGGGTAATCCACAGTGATTGCAGATCGCTGTCCACGGCTCAGTGACCTGCTAGCGCTCGGACCGGGAGCGTTCCAGTCTGTCGATGTAGTCCTGAATCAGCCAGCCGGAAATAGACATCATGGCGGGTCTGCTGGGCAGATCGCGGTAGTGGAAGAAATCAGCGTGAGCTATTTCTTCCTCCTGAATGGTGATGTCACCGCTGTCATATTCAGCATGAAAACCGAGCATCAGTGAGTTGGGGAATGGCCAGGACTGACTGTTGTAGTATTTCAGATTCCTGATTTTGACCCCGACCTCTTCCATCACCTCCCGGTGTACCGCTTCTTCAAGGGATTCTCCCGGTTCAACGAAGCCTGCAAGTGTGGAGTAGAAGTTGCCCCTGGCCTGTGCATTCCGCGCCAGCAGCAACTCTTCACCCCGGGTTATCAGCACGATAATGGAAGGTGACAGTCTGGGATAGAAAAATTGTCCACAGGGTCGGCAGCGCCTGGAACGGTCGAAGTCCGAGGCCTCAGTTGGCTGACCGCACTGACCACAGAACTGATGATGATGGTGCCACTCAGTTATCTGCTTAGCCTTGCCGAGCAAATAGAATACCGGTTCATCTACCTGCCCGAGAAATGACCACAGGTTACCGAATTCGTAACCCTCGGGCTCGTCGGCTTCAGGGTCCACCTCGGTCACAAAGAGCGGTACACCACCGACCATACCGAGACAGTGTTCGGAGAGGATTTCCGGGAATATCCAGCGAATTTCATCATTGGTCATGGGGCGGAACGGACCAGCTTCGGGTGCAAGTATTTCACCATCGGAAATGATGATGTGATAGCTGAGGTCAAAGTTTGCCGGCGGCTGATGCCCCGGTTGATAGTCCTGATTCAGATCAATGTATGTCCAGTCCATTGCCTCTCCCGATGCCGACCGTCTGTTGTGGCGAGACTTTACCACAGTCGCAGAAGCCGGGTCATTTCAGGACCTGGGTGTTCTGGCCAGTGACAGGGCATCGACTCTGGTGGCGCCCGTCATCTTCAGGGTTCTTGCCAGCTCGCTGACGCTGGCACCTGTCGTTATAACATCGTCGACAATCAGAATTCTCATGCCGCTGACGACGCGTTGAACGTGGAAACTATTACGGATGTTCAGCAAGCGGTCTTCGGCCCGCAAGTGTTTCTGGGCTAACCGGTTGTCGCTACGCACCACTGAGTCGGTGTCCGGGCGCAGTCCGCAGCGTGCTGCCACCGGCCGCGCCAGTATTTCTGCCTGATTGAATCCTCGCAGCCGCAGTTGTTGCGGCGCTGCTGGCATCGGAATGATCCGGTCATAATGAACAGGTTCAGACTGCTCCATAATCTGACACATCAGGCTCGCGAGAACCCGGCCACAGGGCAGATACCGGTCCTGTTTAAAGCGCCCTAACAGGTGGCGAATCAGTTCCCCGTACAGATATCCACTGTAGATGGCATCGGTAGCCAGTTCCGGTCCGGAACAACGGTTACAGACCGCGGTTGCAGAGGGACGTGGCAGCGCACAGACAGGGCAGGGGTAGCTGATTCCGGGTAGCATGGCTTCGCAGGCCCGGCAGAGATCAATATCACTGTGGGTTGTGGCTTTGCAGAGCACGCAGATTCCCGGTGTCAGAAGTCTGAAAAAGCTCCTCTGCAGTTGCTGCAAACATTTCTGGCTGGCTGACACATTGAGACGCATGGGGGCATTCTTCCCCGCTCAGCCGGGCCATCACAGCAGATATGGCGGTATTCCATGTAGGTCAGAAGCCCCATTGGAAAGCGCTATTGCTGCAGTCTGGCGGGCAGGATGAGTGTCTGGCTTCCCTGAGCTATAGTTAAGGTCAGGTACTTATTTTTGGTGATGCTTGTGCAGATTACTGCCAGTCCGGTAGCGGTTGCCGCAACCAGTCGGGCCCAGCCAGGGGCCGATTCAGCCCCGGCAGCCGGCGCGCCCCGTGATCAGGCGCAGACTTCTGCTGCGACTGGTGGCGCGCTGACTTCCACCCCGGTGGGTTCAGCACCGGGTGACGCTCCTGCGTCTCTTACGCGGACGAACCAGCCCGGTGAGGCCGCACAGGCACATGAAGAGGCCGTGTTTGGCCAGTCGACTCATGACCGCCTGGCGCTGGTTCTGCAACAACAGGAAATTCGCCAGCTGAAACAGCGGGACCAGGAAGTCCG
>JAGRIO010000016.1 GCA_020443225.1 Pseudomonadales bacterium | reverse complement strand
CATCCCCGGGCATTGCGCAGCAACAATTTCCTTTAACTATTGGCAACTTCTTCTACCCAGCGGGATTCTGCTTCTGCCGTCGGTTCAATGCGTTTCAGCCCGTTTGCGTGAACATAGGTCAGCAGCTGACTAATCCACTTCACATTGGTTTCAATGGCGCGCGGGAAATTCGTGGAGGCTGAACCACTCTGTGGCCCGGCGATCATGATCAGATTAGGAAAATGATGAACCATGGTGCCAAGCCAGGTGACAGGACCTTCCTGCCAGCAATCAACAAGGCGTATGCCGTTAACCCCCCGAATATCAATCTGATCATAGGCGCCGGTCAGTGCATCAAAACCTGTCGCATAGATAATGAGGTCGAGGTCATAGTGGTTGTCTGATGTGGCGATGCCAGTCTCCGTGACAGCGGTGACAGGTGTTTCTGCGATGTCCACCAGGGTCACGTTGTCCCGGTTGTAAGCCTCGTAATAGTGGGTTTCCAGCGGCAAGCGCTGAATGCCAAAACCGTGATCTTTGGGAATGAGCTTTTCTGCGGTAACAGGGTCGTTGACCCGCTGGCGGATCCGGTCGGCAATATAGGCAGAAAACTCCGCATTAGCTTCCTCGTCAGTAAATATTTCGATGAAATTCTGGAGCCAGATGCCAAAGCCGGGTTCGTCATAAAGCCGGTCCCACAGTGCCACACGTTCCTCGCGACTGACATTCCAGAAGCCACGGGCATCGGCGACATGTTCAAAGCCGCCGGCAGTCATGGCACAGGTGGCAAAAATTTCGTCATAGCGGGTGCGAATCTCCGCCATTTCCTGCTCGGAAATGACCGAATTGTTCAGTGGGGCGCTCCAGTTCGGGCGGCGCTGAAAGACTGTCAGATGGGCCACCTGTGGGGCGATTTCAGGAATGATCTGAATTGCCGTGGCACCGGTACCAACAATACCGGCTTTAGTGCCTGCCAGCGACAACGGTTCTTTGGGCCACCAGTAAGTGTGAAAGGACTGCCCGCTGAATTTGTTCATTCCCGGATAGGCCGGAAAGGTGGGTTTCGACAAAGGACCGACACCGGTAATCACGAATCTGGCGGTGATGACCTCATGGCTTTCAAGGGTCAGCTGCCAGACACTTTCAGCTTCCTGCCAGGCCATGCTGATGACACGGCAGTTGAACCGCATGTACTGACGCAAGCTGAATTTGTCAGCGACAAAATTGAGGTAACGAAGGTTTTCCGGTTGCCCTGAATAACGTTCTTTCCAGTGCCACTCATCGAGTAACTCACGAGAAAACGAGTAGCCATAGGTATAACTTTCGGAGTCAAAGCGGGCACCGGGATAACGGTTACGGTACCAGGTGCCACCCAGGTCATCGTCTGCTTCCAGGAGCAGTGCATCGAATCCCATGTCTGTCAGACATTTGATCTGGTAGATGCCGCCAACACCGGCGCCAATGACGATATAGTCGTGATGTTCCATACCCAAATCCTGAAATGCCGGTCCCTGCCGCGCCTGATACCTGAGGCATCACAACCGGACAAGGTTATGACTTATAACAAAAGCCGCTTCTGCGACGAACTGCCCAGAGCTTATAGACTGCCCAGAGCTTACAGACAACAGAGACTTATCAAAAGCAGGAGATCATAACAAGCGCAGGTGTGGATGAAACAGTCGCGAAGTGAATGGGGTACGACACCCCGAGGTCAGGAAAAGCGTGAAGGAGCTGATGTTACCCGGGCCGGAAAATCGGCGATATGGAGGCTGGGGTCGGAATCGAACCGGCGTTAACGGAGTTGCAGTCCGCTGCATGACCACTCTGCCACCCAGCCTGATCGGGATTTATGGCTCAGGAAGTGCCACAAAATCGAAGGGCGCAGTCTACTGCATTTGTCTGGTTAATTCACGGTTTTGGGTAAAAAAAACTGCCGACCTGAACCGCAGGTCAGGGTGCAGCAGACAGATGTAAACAGGTGGTCAGATTTGCAACTGCCAGCATGCTCAGCAGAGCACGTGACAGGGTTCTGCGCTTCACATGACCAGTCTGGTTCTGTGGATTGTGCCGCCGAAATACCGTGTTTAGATATCAGGGTAACCGTCGATTGCACCACCGGGACTCTCCTTGGTGCGGGTCAGTTTGGCCTCTGGCAGTAGCTGGCCGACCAGGCGGTAGACCACATCACCGGCCTTGGTTACCGACAGTTTCTGATCGTTACGCAGCTGATTCCACATATCGAAACTCAGTGCCGCCTCCAGCGCTTCAGCCAGCACACTGTCCTGCAGTATAAACTCCGGCAACGCGGCTACCAAACGCTCCCGTTCATCGCGGACCATTTCCCGGTGCCTGGCGTGCAGGATAGTCGACTGGAACTTCAGGGCATTGGCCGCAATCCGGTAGGGCATGATGATTTCATACATGCGTATGCGCCGCTCTACCAGTTGAGCAAAGTTTTTCCACCATTCGTCATGCTCAAGTCGCTCGTCGATGATGGGTGCTACTTTTTCAGAGATCGCGACGGACATTTCTGCATACAGGCTTTCCATATCCTTAAAGCGCCGGAAAACTGTTCTCAGACCCACATTGGCACGTTGCGCGACTTCATCAGCAGTCGGCGCGACGCGACCTTCCCGGACCAGTTCCAGCATGGCACTGACAATCTTGCGCTTACTGTCCCGGCTGCGAAGCCGGCGACCGTCAGTGACATTAACCTGGGTTGCTTTGATTTCGGACAAGGCGGGGTATTCCGTTTCAGACATAGGTTTCAGACATAGATAGCAGGTATTGGCAGACTGTCTGCCGCAAAGGATTATCACCATGACCGCCCCGGTTGTCTATCAATGCGTCATCAATTGGAACAACCAGTGAGGTTCCGGCCCGGATATCTGCTTGATGTTTCATCAACCTGAACTACATTGATGCATATGGACAGTGCAATTGATTTAAACGGATTTGAATCCTGTGCCATCTGTGAGCCATTGAGCGATGAGCTGGCGGGCAGATTTCTGGCGTTTACCACCGCGCGGGCGCTTAAGCCGCGTACCTGTGACTATTATGCATACCTGATGGACATCAGCCTGCCGGGCTGGCGTAATCAGACTTTCTCCGGGCTGGACTATCAGCTGCTGCAGAAGCGACTGCAGACAGTCAGCCCCTCCACAGCTGAAGGTTGTCTGCGCGTCTGGCGAGCTTTTTTTCGTTTTTTCAATGTGTCGGTATCCCGGTTTGACGAGATGGCAGGCTCACTCCGCAGGGCCAGATTACAGTCAAGGGAAGATTTCATTCCTGATGAGCAGCTTAAAACCTGGTTTCAGGCGACCCGCTTGCTGCCTTTTTGTCGCGACCTGCCCAGGAATCAACGTCAACAGGCGCGAAGTATGAGCAGAATGTTGCAGTTACAACTGCTGACCGGCTGGCGCTGGGACTGCATCACGCAGCTTCAGTGGCAGGCGCTCGATCTCAACGCAAAAACCGCCACGCTGGATGGTAAATGTCTGCCACTTTCCGGAATTGCCGTGAAACTGCTCAGGGACCAGCGACTGGTGGTTGGCGAAAGTCTCTGGGTGTTTCCGTCACCATCCGACGCCCACATCAGAACCAACCGTCGCTGGCGTGCCCGGCTGGACAGGATGTTAGGCTGCCATATAGATAATCACACCATCAGACGCACATTCATGCACCAGTGCGCCAGGCTTCGTATCTCACAGCCGGTGCGGCAGACCCTGGCTGGCTATGTCACGGCCAGGCCAGTGGATGAGGGTCAGCTACGTGAGGCCATCGACCGCATTGAAGCGCGCTTTCTCGAACTCCTTGACGATTGCCATTGAGCCGGGGTACGCAGACCGTTAAACTACGCGCCTTCGTGTCCAGCCCGGGTGGTGAAATTGGTAGACACGCGAGACTTAAAATCTCGTCACCTTTTGGTGGTGCCGGTTCGACCCCGGCCCCGGGCACCAGATGCTGACACCTGAGCCCACTGGCATCTGGCTTCGCAGTGCGGCATATTCCCGGTCCTGACTCTAACGGATCTTGTCATGGTGCTGCGAGCTGACGAACGAAAGGCCTGGATATTTGGCCTTACTGCGGTGCTCTGCTGGTCGACTGTAGCCACGGCCTTCAAGATTGCGCTGGCGCATCTGGATATTCAGCAACTGATACTGATTGCCTGTCTGTCGTCCGGCTCTCTGCTGCTGGCGCTGACGCTGGTTCAGGGCCGGGGTACCGAGCTGCTGCAGTCCCTGAATGACCACTGGCGCATATCTCTGGTGTCGGCGCTGATGAACCCGCTGATCTATTACGTTGTGCTGTTTGAGGCCTACAACCGCTTACCCGCACAAGTGGCGCAGCCGATCAATTATACCTGGGCGATTGTGCTGAGCATCCTCTCAGTCGTAATTCTTGGCCAGCGTCTGGCTTTGCGCGACATTCTTGCCTGCATCATCTGCTATGCCGGCGTGCTGCTGGTGGCTGCACAGGGAGAGTTCAGTCTTCCCGGTGGAGAAGCGCTGGCGGGGCTGTTGTTCGCCATTGGCTCTACGGTTATCTGGGCCGGATACTGGATTCTGAACCTGAAAGATCCCCGCGATCCGGTCATCGCAGTAACGACAAATTTTCTGCTGGCATCGCCCATCGCGCTACTGTTGTGCTGGCTGTTTTCAGATTTCACGCTGTCAAAAGCGGGTTTGCTGGCAGGGTTGTATGTCGGCTGCTTCGAAATGGGTATCGCTTTTCTGTGCTGGTCACTGGCACTGCGTTATGCAGAGAACACTGCCAGGGTCAGTAATCTGATTTTTATCTCACCCTTCCTGTCGCTGATACTGATTGGCGCAGTGCTGGGTGAGCCCCTGTACTGGACCACCTTTGCCGGTTTGCTGGTGATCATTGGTGGCCTGTTGATTCAGAAGTACGCGCCATTCTGAGCCCTGATTACCCGGTCTATGTCTGATCTGATTTGCACGATATGATGTCGGCAAAAGACGAGGGGAGACACAGACCATGACCGTAGATACCAGGGCGCTGATCAGTTCACTGGAAGCTGCTGTGCAGGAAGGCAATGTACTGTCTGGCGCAGCACTGGATGAACGCCACTTTCCAGGAGGCTTTCGGCCGATTGTACTGGTCAGACCCAGAACCACTGAAGAGGTCGCTGCGGCCGTGCGGGTGTGTCGAGAGTTCGACTATCCCATCGTCCCCCATGGCGGTATGACGGGGCTGGTGCAGGGAACCCAGCTGACCCGCGAAGAAGTCGCTATCAGTATGGAGTTGATGAACCGGATTGAGGAAGTGGACGTTCAGAGCCGTACCATGACCGTGCAGGCAGGTGTGCCACTTCAGGTCGTGCAGGAACGTGCTGAAAAAGAGGACCTGCTGTTTCCCCTGGACCTCGGTGCCCGTGGCAGTGCCACTATCGGTGGTAATGTCTCCACCAATGCCGGCGGCAACCGGGTAATACGCTATGGCATGATGCGTGATCAGATTCTGGGTATGGAGGTCGTGCTGCCGGACGGGACCATTATCAGTTCAATGAACAAGATCATCAAAAACAATACTGGCTACGACCTGAAACATCTGTTCATTGGTGCCGAGGGAACGCTGGGTATTGTCACCCGGCTGGTGCTGAGAATGCGCGCGCTGCCCAAGAGTCAGAATATGGCCTTTATCGGCGTTCAGTCATTCCAGCAGGTGACCGGCTTTCTTAACTACATTGATGCTGCACTGGGGGGCACGCTAAGCGCCTTTGAAGTGCTGTGGAGCGACTATTACCATCTGGTCACAACCGCGCCCGCAGAGCACACACCACCGCTGGCCTACGATTATGGTTATTACATCCTGCTGGAAGCCATGGGTGGTGACGTTGAAGCCGATGGCGAGCGTTTTCTGGCCGCACTGGGCTCTGCGCTGGAGGAGGGCGTTATTGATGATGCTGTCATCGCGCAGAGCCAGGCAGAAAGGGACGCGATGTGGGCTATTCGCGATGATGTCGGTCAACTGGGACGCAATGCACCGATTTTCACGTTTGATATCAGTGTGCCGCTCAGTAGCATGGAATCCTATGTGGAAGAGCTGAGAGCATCGCTGGCCGCACAGTGGGAGCAACACACCTGTATGGTGTTCGGACATCTCGGAGACGGCAATCTGCATGTGATTATCGGTAATGGTGATGGCTCGCCGGAGAGTAAAAAGGCGGTTGAAGCTGCAGTTTACGGTGGGCTGCCTTCAAGAGGGGGATCTGTCTCCGCCGAACATGGTATCGGTCTGCAGAAGAAGGCTTACCTTGGTATGTCTCGTAGTGATGATGAAATTGCCGTCATGCGCATGATTAAACAATCCATTGACCCGGGTGGTCTGTTCAACCCCGGCAAAGTGTTCTGACAAAGCCTGCTTCTCAACCGACCGGGTCAGTGGTACCTCACTGACCCGGATACTTCGACCGCCGGAAAGTGGTAAACTGCGCAGCAAATTTTCACTGTGGAAGAAGTTATGAACTCTGCGTACCGTAAACCCCTGCCTGGCACCCAACTGGACTATTTCGATACCCGCGAAGCGGTTGAGGCGATCAGGCCGGGAGCCTATGAAAAACTTCCTTATACCTCCCGCGTCCTGGCAGAAAACCTCGTCCGTCGTTGCGATCCCGAAAGCCTGACTGATGCACTGAAGCAGATCATCGAGTGCAAACGAGAACTGGATTTTCCCTGGTTCCCGGCCCGGGTCGTTTGCCACGATATTCTGGGGCAGACAGCCCTGGTAGATCTGGCAGGATTACGGGATGCCATCGCCGCCGCAGGTGGCGATCCCTCACAGGTCAATCCGGTGGTGCCAACCCAGCTGATCGTCGATCACTCGCTGGCCGTCGAGCACGCAGGTTTCGAGAAAGACGCTTTCGAGAAGAACCGGGCGATTGAAGATCGTCGCAATGATGACCGTTTCCATTTCATCAACTGGACCAAGACAGCTTTCGAAAACGTGGACGTCATTCCACCAGGTAACGGCATCATGCACCAGATCAATCTGGAGCGTATGTCGCCGGTAATTCATGCCCGTGACGGTGTGGCATTTCCTGATACGCTGGTGGGTACTGACAGCCACACGCCCCACGTGGATGCACTTGGGGTTATTGCTGTTGGTGTCGGTGGTCTGGAAGCAGAAAGTGTCATGCTGGGGCGTGCTTCTTACATGCGCCTGCCAGACATTATCGGGGTTGAGCTGACAGGCAAACGTCAGCCTGGCATTACTGCAACAGATATCGTGCTGGCTATCACTGAGTTTCTGCGCAATGAGCGCGTGGTGTCTTCTTATCTGGAATTTTATGGTGAAGGCGCGGCCGATCTGACGCTGGGAGACCGGGCGACTATTTCTAACATGACGCCTGAATTCGGTGCCACTGCAGCCATGTTCTACATTGATCAGAAAACGATTGATTACCTTAAGCTGACAGGGCGTGAACCGGAACAGGTCGCACTGGTAGAAACCTATGCAAAGGAAGCAGGACTGTGGGCGGATTCGCTGGCGAACGCTGAATATGAGCGTGTTCTCACCTTCGACTTGTCGTCAGTGACCCGGAATATCGCCGGTCCTTCAAATCCGCACCGCCGGGTTTCCACTTCAGATCTGGCTGCTGCCGGTATCAGCGGTGTCGTCGAGAACGAAGCAGGCAAGATGCCTGACGGAGCCGTGATCATCGCAGCCATCACCAGCTGCACCAATACCAGTAACCCCAGAAACGTCATCGCAGCGGCGCTGCTGGCAAGAAATGCAAACGCTAAAGGTCTGACCCGCAAGCCGTGGGTAAAATCTTCGCTGGCGCCGGGTTCCAAAGCCGTTCAGTTGTATCTGGAAGAAGCTAACCTGTTGTCTGAACTCGAACAGCTTGGATTTGGTATTGTCGCCTTTGCCTGTACGACCTGTAATGGTATGAGTGGCGCGCTCGATCCGGTTATCCAGCAAGAGGTTATCGATCGCGATCTGTACGCCACTGCGGTTCTGTCAGGTAACCGTAATTTTGATGGTCGGATTCACCCCTATGCCAAGCAGGCTTTTCTGGCGTCACCCCCACTGGTGGTTGCGTACGCTATTGCCGGCACCATTCGGTTTGATATTGAAAAGGATGTGTTGGGTACAGATGCGGAGGGTAATCCCGTGACCCTGGCAGATATCTGGCCAAGCGATGAAGAGATAGACGAGATTGTTGCCAGCAGTGTCAAACCGGAACAGTTCCGGGAAGTCTATGAGCCGATGTTCCTCAATGTGAAAGACGTGACTGAAGCCACAGACCCATTGTATGAGTGGCGACCACAAAGCACCTACATTCGGCGTCCGCCCTACTGGGAAGGCGCACTGGCTGGCGAGAGGACACTGAAGAGTATGCGTCCGCTGGCGGTGCTGGGTGACAATATCACGACTGATCACCTGTCACCTTCAAACGCTATTCTGGCCAGCAGTGCTGCGGGTGAATATCTGGCTAAGATGGGGTTGCCTGAAGAAGATTTTAATTCCTATGCTACCCACCGGGGTGACCATCTGACTGCTCAGCGCGCCACTTTTGCAAACCCGAAATTACTGAATGAAATGGTGATGGAAAATGGTGAAGTCGTCCAGGGTTCTCTGGCGCGGATCGAACCGGAAGGCCAGGTAGTTCGTATGTGGGAAGCTATCGAAACCTACATGGAGCGCAAACAGCCACTGATTATCGTGGCCGGTGCTGACTATGGTCAGGGCTCTTCAAGGGACTGGGCTGCGAAGGGTGTTCGTCTGGCTGGGGTTGAAGCTATTGTAGCGGAAGGGTTCGAACGTATTCACCGTACTAATCTGGTGGGTATGGGCGTCTTGCCGCTGGAATTTGTCAACGGTGAAAACCGTCATACCTACCAGATTGATGGTACTGAAACCTTTGACGTCATTGGTGAGCCCACACCTCGCGCGAGACTGACGCTGGTCATCAACCGCGCCAGTGGCGAACAGGTAGAAGTGCCGGTGACCTGTCGACTGGATACCGCTGAAGAAGTATCAATTTACAGTGCCGGTGGCGTTCTGCAGCGTTTTGCGCAGGACTTTCTTGAATCTGCTGGTGCAGCGTAAGAGGGTAGTCAGATGTCAAGTGTTCCTCAAACCAGAATTCCGGCCACCTATATTCGCGGCGGAACCAGCAAGGGGGTTTTCTTCAGTCTGGAAGAGATGCCGGAATCCACCCGGGTTCCCGGTCCGGCCCGCGATGCGCTGCTGCTGCGGGTTATAGGCAGTCCTGATCCCTATGGTAAGCAAACCGACGGAATGGGGGGTGCAACCTCCAGTACCAGTAAAACCGTGATTCTGTCGAAAAGCAGCCAACCTGACCATGATGTGGACTATCTGTTCGGACAAGTCTCTATTGATCAGCCATTTGTCGACTGGAGCGGCAACTGTGGCAATCTTTCTGCGGCGGTTGGACCCTATGCGATAGCCAAAGGGCTGGTTGACCCCGGGCGGGTGCCGGACAATGGCATCGCCGTGGTCAGAATCTGGCAGGTCAATATTGGCAAAACAATTGTTGCTCACGTTCCCATGACCAATGGTGAGCCACAGGAAACCGGTGACTTTGAACTCGATGGCGTGACTTTCCCTGCCGCAGAAGTGCAGATCGATTTTATGGATCCTGCCGATGACGAAGAGGGTAGTTCCATGTTTCCCACCGGCAATCTGGTGGATGATCTCGAGGTGCCAGGTGTCGGCACCCTGAAGGCAACCATGATTACCGCTGGGATTCCTACTATATTTGTTAACGCCGATGAAATTGGCTACACCGGCACCGAACTGCAGGATGCTATCAATGGTGATGACAAGGCGCTGGCTATGTTTGAAACCATCCGTGCCTGGGGTGCCGTACGAATGGGTTTAATTAACGATGTGTCAGAGGCGGCAGGCCGGCAGCATACGCCGAAGGTGGCCTTTGTGGCACCGCCGAAAAGCTATGTCGCTTCCAGTGGCAAGGAAGTCAGCAGTAGTGATATCGATCTGCTGGTACGGGCACTGTCAATGGGTAAGCTGCACCACGCCATGATGGGTACTGCCGCTGTTGCAATCGGTGCTGCCGCAGCCATTCCGGGCACGTTGGTGAATCTCGCCGCAGGCGGTGGTGATCGCAATGCAGTTCGCTTCGGTCATCCTTCAGGTACCTTGAGAGTCGGTGCGGAAGCGCAACAGGCCGATGGTGACTGGATTGTGACCAAAGCCAGCATGAGCCGAAGTGCCCGCATTCTGATGGAAGGTTGGGTAAGGGTACCCGGCGACTGCTTCTGACAGGGTTGCCTGAATTCTCAGGAAACACATGCTTCGTTCAGAAAGAAAAAATAACGGGAGCCCTGGCTCCCGTTATCTTACTTCCTGTGTCTTTGCGCGGTTCTGAGTTGATCAGAAGTCTGCGCTCAGACGCATATAGTAGTAGCCGCCCTGCCAGCCAACCACGCTGCTGGAAGAGTAGAGCCGGCCACAGCAGAAGTCGCTGATTTTGTCTTTGTCCGGATACTCATCAAAGATGTTACGACCACCTACAGTGACGGTGAACATCTCGTTTATCGCGTAGCTGCCTTCCAGGTCTACGAAGATCGTGGGGTCAAACTTCTGCACTACCAGCGCTGCGCTGTTGTTAGAATTTTCCCACTCACCGTAGTAGTTCACCCGACCTGTCACCGCGACCGGGCCGAACTGGTGAACGGCTGTGATGACTGACCGCCACTCAGGCACATCATGCTCAAAGTCATACTGATCCTCGGCATTCAGGTAAGTGCTGGGGTCCGAGTCGAATTCAGATGAATTGTAGTTCAGAGAAGCCGTCAGGCTGGTTACGGAGCCATCTCCCCAATCCAGCGGGTAGGTCAGCACAAGGTCCATCCCCTGGGTACTGGTATCGAAGGCATTGGTAAAGTAGAAAACACCACCAATCGAGTTGGCGCCGGTAACTCCGGCGGCATCCAGTGCCAGATAGTTAGTGTAGGCCTGACCGGAAGTCGGATCTGTCGAAACATCGAGGGTAGAGATAGCGTAGAAGCGATCTTCAACATCAATACGATAAAAGTCGAGAGTAACGCTCAGAGCCTCAAACTCGGCCGTAATACCGAAGGTCATGTTGGTTGACGTTTCCGGTTTCAGGTCACTCGCCCCCAATGCTTTCGACACCGTACTGCCAGCCGGGAACAGGCCGGTTGCAACGGGGAAACCGTTAGGTAACCGGGTCGAGACATTAGTCGTACCCTGCTGACCGGGTGTTGGTGCACGAAAGCCCGTGCCGACTGAGCCACGAATGCCAACGGTTTCACTGATGTCATACTGAAACGCGACTTTCCCGACCAGTTCAGAGTCGAAGTCGTCATAATCTTCGTAACGCATAGCCCCCTGCAGGAAGAGCTGTTCAGTGACCTCTGCGCTCAGATCAACGTAGACACCCATCGCATCGCGCTCGTAAGTATCAGAGAAAGCAGGGGAGTTACCCGGGAAACCATTGGAACCCACACCAACAACCTGATAAACCGGGTCGCCGGGATCAGCACAGTCGAGTGTAGATCCAGCCGCGATATTAGTCTGACCCAGAATGGTTGGTGTTCCGTTGACGTTACACATATTAAAAGGGTCGGGTGTTGCGTAGCTACCTGCAGCGTAAGAAGCCAGGTCTCCTTCGACAACTTCATAGGATTCCCGCATAAAGGATAGTCCGAAAGCCATCACCAATGGGCTACTGAGGCCGGCATCTATTTCCCTGACAAAATCTGCCTGCAGCTGAATTTCTTCATTGCTGAGTTCGCCCGGTTCAAACACAGTCGGGCTGTTAGGGCCAAGAGATGGGTTGATGGTATTCTTCAGCGTGTAAACTACTTCATCGTATCCGTAGCGAGCACTCAGGTCGTAGTAGAAGCCTTCTGAGAACTCACCTTTCAGGCCACCGACCATAGAATAGTCAGACACTTCACCAAAAAATCGTGGTGTGAAGCCCCCCGGGAATTTCTCCAGTGGGTTGTAGATGCTGCCATCGGGCTCGCGCAGGTCCTGGATGGTGCCATTGTTGGGATAGCGATAAAAGAAACCACCGTCGGCTTCGCTGTAAGAGTAATTGGCGAATCCATATAACTCCATCCCGTTGCCTGCATCATAACCGGCGTTAACAAAGAACCGCACGGCTTCTGTATTTGGCTGACCCCATGGCTGTACCACGTCGCCATCCAGTGAGGCGCTGCCCACACCGGCGGCGAAGGTCGGGTCGTTCACGTAGGCGGCATAACCTGCTGCCGGGTTGTAAACCGGATTGTTCTTGTCCAGACAGAACCATGATTCACAGTACTGTTCCGAGCGCGACGTAAAGTCAGATTCAGACCGTTCAGCAGAAATATTTATAAAGCCACTGTCACCAAGCGGGAAACCTGCATTACCGCTGATGGTTGTCTCAAACCCGTCACCTTCGTAGTACTCCCCCGTAGAGAGTGACAGACTGGCACCTTCGGCCGAGTCCTTGAGAATGAAGTTAATGACGCCAGCAATAGCGTCAGAACCATACTGGGCAGCTGCTCCGTCACGCAATACCTCAATACTCTTCAGTGCCGAAGAAGGAATCGTCGCAACGTCCGGTCCCTGAGTGCCTGAGCCTCCGATCGTTACGAGCGCGGCACGATGACGGCGCTTGGAATTCACCAGCACCAGGGTTTTATCTGTTGGCATACCACGTAGCTGCGCAGGACGGATAAAGGTAGCGCCATCGGAGATTGGTTGGCGACTGACGTTGTAAGAAGGTACCAGTGTCTGCAGAACGTTATTGGTATCTGTATGTGAAACCGCATCGATAGCGTCGCTGTTAAAAACGTCAATCGGAACCGGCGAGTCGGCCACAGTTCTGGGTTTCCCCCGTGTGCCTGTAACCACCACTTCCTCCATCGCGGCATCATCTGCCAATGCAACGGCAGACATCCCCGCTGACGATGCAATGGACATCGCAATGGCAAATCGTATTGCTTTTTTTCTGAATGTTAACTTCATGTAGTCACCCCAACATGCTTAATGAAATGCTGCTTCAACTTCCTGCAACCGGGATTCTTGTTATTTCCCGGTACAGGTGCGAATGAAGGCCGCATGCTGCAATGCAGAAAGCGGGCCAATCAGACAAGGGGTGAAATGGCCTTTTGCATGCGCACCATCATGGTTCGGTTTGCTATTGCTTCGACAACAAACAATTGCTGAATCAGGTCGTCGGGATTGGTATTAGCTTCAGCCAGCGGTTGATTGCTTCAGGATGAAACAGCATGCACGCAAATGTCCCGGGTCTGTGAGCGATCGCGGGGCGTACATCTGTCTGCAAACCTATGCCGGAAAAGTGATCATTTTCGGAGCGTTGCGATGCAACATATGTGTGCGCCTCACCAATAGTGCGCATGTTATTGCTGCTTATTTATAAGCTTATGCAGAAAACAGACTAACGCGTTGGGCGCAACCCCTGTAAAACGCGGGCTTCTGTTGCGTTGAAATCATTCAACAGCGACTTGCGCAGTTCTGGCACGCATATTGATACAGAGAATCCCACTTATAGTCACATGGGGTACCGGGCTGGCAGATGGAAGCGGGATTGTCAGACTTGTTGTTGTTAGGGGTGGCTCTCATTGGTGCCGGTGGTCTTGCAGGTTTTACGGCAGGATTGTTCGGTGTCGGCGGTGGGTTTGTTGTTGTGCCGGCTTTACTGGTGGTGTTGCCACTTTTGGGTGGTGATCCTGAAAAACATATTCTGGTTGCAATAGGTACATCGTTAGCAACCATTATTGTGTCCAGCGCGAGATCTGTGCAGGCGCACAGCCGGCGCGGGATCGTTGATTTTGAATTGCTGAGGGGCTGGGCGCCGTGGCTGGTGCTTGGCGTGCTGGCCGGTATCAGCGTTGCCTCCGTCGTCAATGCGTCAAGTCTGGTGTTGGTATTTGCCATTGGCGTACTGGTGTACTCGGTATACTTTTTTATGCCAGACAGATTCAAAGGCAGTACCGATAATCACCCCGCCGTGCCAAGCGGTGTGGGGCGGGTTGCGCTGGCCTCAGGACTGGGTGGTTTCTCTGCATTGCTGGGTATCGGGGGCGGTACCCCGTTCATTGTGACGATGGTGATTTGTGGCCGTTCGTTGCATCAGGCCATTGCCACAGCGGCGGGTGTGGGTTTTATCATCGCCATCCCTGGTGCGCTGGGTTTTCTAACTATTGGTTTGCGCGATACAGGTTTGCCCACCGGATCCGTTGGCTATATCAACGTGCCAGCACTTATCGCGATCAGCGCCATTTCGATTTTTACGGCACCACTGGGTGCAACGCTTGCTCATAACCTGAGTGAGATCAAACTGAAGCGTGTGTTTGGCGTCTATCTGGTATGCGTCTCCCTCGCCATGCTTCATAAATCTTTGTAAACGAGAAAAACTGAGGAGATCAGGATGACGGCACAACTTTCCAGAAGGGGATTTCTTAGTGGCTCGGCGGTAGTCGCCGGAGCTCTGGCAGGCGCAGGCGCAGTGGTGCCTGTCTCCAGGGCACTCGCTGCCAGCACCATGGGGTCAGGTCTTGCCTATGGGCCCGCCCCGGGAGTTGCGAAACTGAATGCTAACGAGAATCCCTACGGACCCAGTAAGAAAGCACTGGAAGCTATGTTTGAGGCCTCGTCAAAGGGCGCCTACTATGTCGGCGACTCGGTACCACGCCTGCTTGATATGATATCGGAGCGCTATGGCATCTCGCCTGAGTATCTGAGCCTCAGCTCCGGATCATCTGGCGTGCTGACCTATCTGGCCGTTGCCAAGAGTAAACAAGGCAAGATACTGGGTCCGGATCTGTTCTGGGATACCACTACCAAGGCAGCTTTACGCCAGGGTGGCGAGATGAAGCGCATTGCCAGAACGAAAGACCTCTCAATCGATCTGGATGCCCTTTATGCAGCAATCACTCCCGACGTATCCATGGTGCAGATCTGTAACCCGAATAACCCGACGGGTATGGTGATTCCTGCTGATGAGCTGCGGAAATTCTGCATCAAGGCCTCGAAAAAATGTACTGTTCTGGTTGACGAGGCATATAACGAGATCACTGATGATCCCGGCGCCAACTCTATGGTGTCGCTGGTGAAGGAAGGCTATGACGTTTATGTGGCGAGAACCTTCTCCAAGATTTATGGCCTGGCAGGCATGCGGGTCGGCTATATGATCGCTTCCCCGGAAAATACTCAATTGCTGCAGACCTATGGATTGGGTAACTACGCCATGAACCAGGCAGGTGTTGCTGCAGCTGTGGAAACCTATGATGACTTTGAATTTCTGAATTACAGCAAGGCGAAGATACAGGAAGCCCGCGGCATCATTCTGGATGCGGTAAAGAAGAATGGTCTGAAGGCTGCGCCTTCTGAGACCAGTTTCGTATTTGTAGACCTGGGCAAGCTCAATGCCGAAAAATTCCGACAGGAGATGGCGAGCCATCAGGTACTTATCCGGGGAATCTATCAGGATTATACTCACTGGTCCCGGGTTAGCTGCGGTCTCATACCGGATGTGAAGCAGTATGCGGCAGCGTTGCCAAAGGTACTGGAAGCGATGAAAGCCTGATAAAACAGGCTGTTTCATTGTTAATAGTCGTCGTTACCAGCCGTCGTTAACGAGCTTTATCAGTACTGAGTTCGTCAGCAGAGCATCCCGACAGGGCCATCGTTGCCCCGGGTCTGAGGACGGTTTCTGCTCTTTGCTAACACTCTCAGGGTTTAACGAGTGAGGGGCTTTGATATCTATGGCAGGCTGCGAATCTGAATTGCTTCGACTCCAAAGCCTGCCAGTACATCGGAGATAACCACGACTTTGTCGCCTGCGTTCAGGCCTGCACGGTCTTTGAGTACGTCAAACGCTGTATGCAGTGTTTTTTCGGGGTCATTACTGAAGGCCGTACGATAGGCCGACAAATTCCGGTTCAGGGTCAGCCGGCGTCGGGTCTGGCTGTCATTCGTGAACGCGTAGATGCGGGTCTGTTGTGGATGGCAATTGGTTACATAGTCAGCCATATATCCCCGGCGGGTGATCACCACAATGCCTGCGGCGCCAAGTGACTCAGCCAGCTGTACAGCAGTGACTGCCAGGTGTTGTTTTTCGTTGTTAAGAATCAGGTTGCGGGTAAAACCAAGTCCGGGTACAGACTCGGTCGTTTCGGCAATCTCCACCAGTTGCTCTACGCAGCGGACAGGATATTTACCAATGGTGGTTTCACCTGACAGCATCACTGCGTCGACTTCCTCGTAGATAGCGTTGGCAACGTCGGTGACCTCCGCGCGGGTGGGAATGGGATTTTCGATCATTGATTCCAGTAAATGGGTCGCCACAATACAGCGCTTTCCATGTTCGGCGCACAGCCTGGCTATTCTGCGCTGTACGTTAGGCAGCTCGGCCACATTGATCTCAACCCCCAGGTCGCCCCGGGCAACCATAATACCGTCGGCTTCCTGAAGGATTTCCTCGAGGTTAGCAACACCAGACTGATCCTCAATCTTGGCGATAATCTTGATCTTGCCCGCTTTATCGCCCATCAGGGCTTTCAGTTCCCGGATGTCATCGGCCTCTCTGACAAAAGACAGAGCAATAAAGTCGAGCTGCTCAGCCATCGCAAACTCGATATCTGCCCGGTCTTTTTTGGTAATGGCAGGCAGATTGACCCGAATGCCAGGCAGGTTCACATGCCGCTTGCTTTTCAGAATGCCGCCATCGATTACCCGGCACTTCATGTGGCCGTCAGGATGTTTCTCGATGACCTGCAGATTAATAATGCCGTTGTCGACAGTAATTCGATCGCCAGGGTTGACCGTATCGAGCAGGTCATCATAGTGAATATGGAAGGACGAAGATTCCACGTCGACGTTATCCCTGACCGAAATAGTGATTTCAGACCCGTTTTTAAGCTCCAGCTCACTGGCGAGGTCACCGGTACGAATCTCGGGACCCTGTGTGTCCATCAGAATAGCAATTGGTTTATCGGATTTGCGATTCAGCGTCTTGACGGCTTTAATGACTCTCGCTGCCGATTCATGATCGCCGTGCGACATGTTCAGCCGCACGATATCCATACCTGCGGCAGCAAGCTTGCTGAGCATGTCAAAGTCCGAGGTGGCTGGGCCAATAGTGCAGATGATTTTAGTCTTACGCATGGTTAACAGGTTCTGAACACGAATCAAGGTGGCAGATGATACCAGCTTGGAACGGCATCAGTGCCAGTGGCAACGCAATATTCACCCAGATGTTCAGTCAAACAAACGGAGTTGAATGTTCTGGTCGGCGACTGCATCGTCACTGAATGAAACTCCCAGCCCCAGAAGTCGTATTCCCTTGCCTTCGCCCCGTGACCAGGCCTGCGGTAGCAGCTGAAGGAAAAGTGCGTCATCGATTGTCTGGGTGGCACGTTCAATAGTGGTCGTCGTAAAGTCCTGAAACTTGAGTTTAACCTGCTGGTTTCGTACCGGCCGGGCATCTGCTCTGGCCAATCGTTGCTTCAGTTCCGCGACCAGTTCCGGAATCTTCCCGGCAGCTTCCTCAATCTCCATCAGGTCCTGTGGGAAAGTACGCTCAACCGACAGTGACTTACGTACCCGGGTGGTGTTGATGGCGCGGTCGTCAATGCCCCAGGCCCGGCGGTAGATGGTGCGCCCCATGCTGCCGAAGTGTTTTGCCAGCCTGGCTTCACCGACCCGCCGGGCATCATCACAGGTACGAAGGCCCATAGATTCAAGCTTGCTGACGGTGACCTTGCCGACTCCCGGAATCTTCTTCAGTGGCAGACGGCGGACAAAGTCATCAACTTCATCAGGGGTTACCACCCGTTGACCATCTGGCTTGTTCTCATCGCTGCAGACCTTGGCCAGAAACTTGTTCGGTGCGATACCTGCCGATGCGGTAAGGCGAAGCTCTTCCCGAATAGCCCGGCGGATATCTTCCGCAATCATCGTCGCGCTGCCCTGAAACTGATTGCAGTCGGTGACGTCGAGATAGGCTTCATCGAGACTCAGGGGTTCGATGATGCTCGTATAGCGCGAGAAGATTTTTCTGATCTGGCCTGACACTTCCTTGTAGTGGTTCATACGCCCGGGTAGCACAATCAGCTCAGGACACAGGCGCATGGCATAAGCTGTCGACATGGCACTGTGAATACCAAATTTCCGGGCGACATAATTACAGGTTGAAATGACACCGCGGCGGTCCGCTGCACCACCAACAGCTACAGGCTTGTCTGCCAGAGAGGGGTCATCCCTGATTTCGACGGCAGCAAAAAAACAATCCATATCAACGTGGATAATCTTGCGAGGCGGGGCTTGTATCTGAGCGTCAGTGTCCATGGGCGAAGTGTATTATACTTCCGCCTTAGTCATGAACATCTGTCAGAAGAGTCAGGATGGATATTGAAGAAGCCAGAGAAAAGTTTTCACCGGGTATCGAGGAAATCCTCGGCCACTGCACCATTGAGGATAAATTTGTCGATAAAGACATGTTCAGGGTTTATGTGCTCACGGTCTGGGGAAATGCAGTACTGGACCCTGAGCGGACCGGTATTGCAGAGGCAGATCTGAGTGTCCTGCATGACTATCTTAATGAGGAGCTCAGCAAGATCATTGGTCCCGGGGCGAGCATTGCCAGGGAATACGAGTTTATTCTCAGTAAGCCTGGTGAAGACAGCCTGGCCAGACTGAGTATCTCGGCAGAGCACCGGCATTTCCTGACGCATTTTGCACATCTGGTGCTGACCCAGGCACGATAAGCGAGGCCTGTCAGCACCATAAATGATACGTCGCTTTATCCGCTGAATCAGCTGTCAGGGCAGCAGAGGCATCACAAACAGAACAAACATAACAAGAGAGGAAGATATGGGCAGACTTACAGGCAAGCGTTGCATCGTTACCGGGGCTGGCAGTGGTATTGGCCGGGCCAGCGCCATTCGCTTTGCGGAAGAGGGTGGTCAGGTCCTTGCGGTTGATGTCAACGAAGCTGGATTGACGGAAACCTGCGCTCAGCAAGACGGTATCACCATGATGGTAGCGGATGTGTCAGAGGAGACCGCTGTTGCGGCCTATGTTGAGAAGTGTCTGACGTTGTTCGGTGGACTCGACGTGATTTATGCCAATGCAGGTATCAGTGGCGGCGCAGTACCTATGATGGAGCTGACACCAGAGCACTGGATGAAGGTACTGCAGGTAAACCTTATAGGCCCATTTCTGGCCATCAAGCACGGCTCACCCCATATGATCGCGCAGGGAACCGGATCGATCATCTGCACTGCTTCTGTAGCAGGGTTGCGGGCCAATGCCGGTGGATTGCCTTATTCTGCCAGTAAGGCCGGGGTCGTGAGCCTGGTTCAGACTTCCGCTAATGCTCTGGCGGGAACAGGAGTCCGGATCAATGCCATTTGTCCCGGACTGATTGAAACCGGCATGACCAGGCCTACTTTTGAGCGCGCCAGAGAGCGGGGTACTGAAGACCGAATTGGTCAGTTGAATCCGACCCGACGCTATGGGGTACCGGTTGAGATAGCCAATGCTGCGGTCTTTCTTGCCAGTGACGAAGCGAGCTATGTTAACGGACATGCACTGCCAGTCGACGGTGGTTTATCCAGCACATTGCCCTTTGTACCTCCCAGAAAATAGTACCTCCCAGAAAATAGTGCCTCCCGGAAAATAGTCCCTCCCGGAAAATAGTCCCTCCCGGAAAACAGACCCTGAGAACAAAACGGGTTGAAGGTCGCGCGGTCAGCTGCGACCTTCAGCACTACGGGTCTGGTGATCGACGACCATGGCGCCGTACAGATCGCCTTCAACGTTAAGTGCCGTTCTGATAGTGTCCAGCGGTCGTTCAATAATCAGCAGAATGGCGATAGCTTCCAGCGGAATACCGACAGCCAGCAGTACCATCTGCATACCGGACATAGATGCGGTCGGCATACCTGGTGCACCAATAGAGGACACCATGGACATAAAGAACACCGTGAATATCGCGACATTTGATAATTCAATGCCATACAGATAGGCGAGAAATATCGCCGCTACAGCTTCAAACAAGGCCGTGCCATCCATGTTCATGGTGGCGCCCAACGGTAGCACAAAGCTGCTGACAGACGGGTTGATTTTCAGCGTCTCATCGCAGGTTTGCATGGAGACTGGCAGGGTTGCGGAACTCGATGAGGTGCTGAATGCCACCAGTAGCGGGCGCGCAATCTTGCGCAGCGTATCGACAGGTGAGCGTCTGGCAAAGAACCAGCCAATCAGTGGCAGTACCAGCAGGCCGTGAATCAGCGTCAGTGCGACGACCAGGCCAGCAAACTGAATCAACTGCGTCAGAAAATCCGCCGAGTGACCATCGCCGACAGAGAGTTTGACGCTGAAGTCGAACAGAATAGCAAAGATACCAATCGGTAACAGTTTGATGACCCACCCCAGAATCCGGTAGATGACCTGATTCACCTGATGGACAATCTCAAACAGCTTGCTGTCTGCAGGCAGTACCAGCACCATGGCTATACCGATCAGAAAGGCATTGGTCACAATCCCCAGGATGTTCATTTTCACCAGCGCCGAGAACGGATTGGTGAAGGCCTGCATCAGAATCTGTTTGATCACCAGAATCAGCGAATCACTGCCTGGATCAATCATTCGCAGATGGCTGGCAGTGGCAGGGACTTCAACTGCCGGCGGATAGGCTGTCCAGGGGTGAATAAAGAAAACGGCAAATAATCCCAGCCCAATCGCGATCAGCGTAGTCGATAAGTAGTAGCTGACCGTGATGCCTCCAAGCGCCTTTAGCCTGACGACATTACCGATGCCGATGATACCGCCAATCAGGGAAAAGAAGATCATCGGTGCGATCAACATTCGCAGAGCCGCCAGAAAGACCTGCTTCAGCATGATGATCAACTCATAGAAGGCAGGTTTTTCAGGTGCAGTGAGCCACGCGGGTTCGGCGATAATGGTGGCCAGCACTACGCCGGCCAGCGCAGCAATGAGCGTCTGAAACGTGAGATTCTTGATCAGCAAACGGATTGACCCCGGCAAGAAAAGGCCCATCCTACCAAAGTGACCTGAGGCTCGCTAGAATCGGTGGTTCAGTCGCTGCGGATACCGGTTGTTTGGACACGACAATTCCCAATTTCATCGCTGCTCTGCGCAAGGCAGAGCTTGAGGTGTCGCCTGCCGAAACACTGGATGCCATTAACGCGGTAGATTTCATCGGCCTGACAGACCGGCAGTTGCTGAAGGATTCGCTGGCACTGATTCTGGCGAAAACGCCAGATGAGAAGCAGGCCTTCGGTGAGTGCTTTGACCGGTTCTTTTCCTTTCAGAACCTGATGCGGAATCCCCGCTTACCTTCAGGGACATTCCCGTCTGCAAGTGCCGCGACATCCGCTAACCCGCAACAGAGTTCGCAGAGCGCAGGTACTGAACAGCATACGGGAAATGAAGGCGCATCAGCTGACACGCACGATGGGCAGGGCAACCGAACAGGCCGCGTCAGAGCTGCCTTTACATCCAGAGTCGCTGACCTCTTGCTTTCCGGCCGGGAGGACCTGTTTGCCGTCATGGTGACTGACGCGGCCCGGGCTGTGCACCTTGAAAAAATGCGAACTCTGCGGGAACGATCCCTGTATGTTCGCCGCATTCTGATACATCTGGGTATGCAGCAACTGGATGACGAGATTACGCGCCTCAGCAATTCGGAATCCTCCCTGGATATCGCTACGGGTGAAACCCTCAGTGCCGTCAGACTACAGATCAGCGAAGCCGTTAAAGACTATGTGCAGACCCAGTTTCTGCTGTTTGTCGATGCGACCGGCAAGCGGTTTATCGCCGAGGCGGTCAGTGATACAAAACTCACCAATATGCAGGCTTTCTACTTCGATGAAATCAGGGAAACCGTGCGCAAACTTGCTCATCACCTGGCCAGGCGACATACCAGAAAACGCCGTCTGCGTCATCGTGGGCAACTGGATCTGCGACGAACCCTGCGCAGTAATCTAGCCTATGACGGCGCACTGTTTGATCTGAAATGGAAGCAGATCAGGGTAGAGAAGCCTGATGTATTTGTGTTGTGTGATGTCAGCGGTAGCGTGCGGAATGTCTCCAGGTTTTTGCTGACGTTTCTCTACAGTTTGAGTGAGGTGTTACCTCATGTGCGGGCCTTTGCTTTCTCCAACGATCTTGGCGAGGTGACGGAAAATTTTACCCGCTATCCGCTGAACCAGGCGATTGAAATGAGCCTGGAAGATTATGGGAAGGGTTCGACAGACTATGGTCTGGCGTTCTGCCGGTTTAACGAATTGTGTCTGAAGGATCTGAATAGCCGGTCAACCGTCATTGTGCTGGGTGATGCCAGAAACAACTACTATGAAGCACACCCGGAAGCGCTGAAGCAGATTTCCCAACGGGCCCGTCAGGTTATCTGGCTTAATCCGGAATCGAGAGATAAGTGGCGGGAAGGTGATGCGGAAATGCGCCAGTACCTTCCCAGCCTGTCAGTGGCAGAAGTGTGTAACTCTCTGAAGGATCTGGAACGCATCGTCGGCCGGGTTCTGGCTTCAGCACATTAGTCAGAATCTGGCTTATGCGGTAGTCTACTGGGCGCCCACCGCCCACCGGTGAAGGGCATCAGCGAGTTTTTCCCGAATGATAGGTTTGGTCAGAAACTCATCCATACCTGCAGCAAACGATCTTGCCCTGTCTTCCGGCAGACTATTGGCAGTCAGCGCAATAATCGGTGTTCTGCGGTCTTTTTCCAGTTCACGGATTTTAGTGGTTGCCTCAAAACCATCCATATTTGGCATCTGACAGTCCATGAAGACCACATCGTATGGCGCTCGCTGGAACATATCGATGGCAATCTGGCCGTCATTGGCAATGTCCACCCGGCACCCCATCTTTTCCAGCAGCCGTGCTGCCAGCTTCTGATTGATAACATTATCTTCAACCAGCAATACCGCCAGATCTCTGGTGACTTCAGAGTTGTCACTGGCAGCAG
>JAGRIO010000168.1 GCA_020443225.1 Pseudomonadales bacterium | reverse complement strand
CGGTCTTCTGAATTTCGTTAGAGCGCCGGCCGGGTTCGCGGCGGTCTGCCCCCATGGTCAGCTTACCGGGATAAATGAGTCTGAGTTGCTGGCCAGCACTGGTACTTATCTCTGTCGGGATTGCAGCAATGCGGGCTTCATCCTCAGTTTGCAGATTAACAATCAGCTGCCGCGCGACATCGGCCTGCGGCACGATGGTTGTTTCAAAGCTGGCGTAGCCGGGTTTGCTGACAACGATAGTATGTGGCCGGGTTGTAAGGCTCAGTAACTGACTCGCAACTCCGGCGGGCTTGCCGTCAATTGTGAGAGTGGCATCGCCCGGTGTGACCTGAATCCGCACCTTACCAACAACAGGATTAAGTCTGATATTCAGATCGACGGCATCCCCGGCGGCCAGATCAAGCTGGCGCTCTGCCGGCTGATAGCCTGCCCGGGTGAGTCTGATGCGGTATTGCTCGCCAGGGGCGAGGCTCAGGGCGAGTGGTGTGATGCCACGGAAGTCATTGTTCACTGTGACATTAGCCCCGGCTGGCTCTGAACTGAGCGAAACCTTACCATCTGCTCTGATTAGCTGAACCTCTGGCAACACCTGATTCTGACCAGCCTCAATATCCAGCGTGTTTTGCCAGCTTTTGTAACCAGCCAGACTGATAGTTATCTGCCGAGGCCCCTGCACAGCCTCGACAGTAGCAGGCGTTGTACCTGCAGCTTCACCGTCGATACTGATACTTGCGCCGGCCGGTGAACTGCTGATATCCAGCAATGCCCAGGCAGGAGACAGGTCTGCCGTCAGAGTCTGGCGCTGCCGACGGCCCTCAATGCTGATGTCTGAATCCCATGGCAGAAAACGTGCCGAGCGCAGGCTGACATCGTGCAGGCCGGGTTCGATGCTGTCGATGGTCAGTGGGGTAATGCCCACAGATTGCTGGTCGATAAAAACTTCTGCGCCTGACTCTGGGGCTGAAACGATCTGCAGGATGCCGGGCAAGGGGCTGAAACTGAACTGCATGGTCTGATCAGCTTCTGTGGTGACGGTGAGAGGTGCCCGCAGTTCGTGAAAACCTTCAGCGCGGGCAGTGACCTGATATTCCCCAGTCAACATCAGATAACGTTCACCCAACAGATAACTCAGGCCGCCGCTGACGGTCACGTCCGTGGTGGGCTGATCGAATTCAAGTCTGACTGCACGTGCGGAAAACACCAGCCAGGTGACCGCCAGCAACAGGATCAGCAGGATGCCGGTGATGACCGTGACAGGACTCAGTGATCTGCGGGACTGACGACGGGCGAACTCAGGCCGGGAAAATGGCGTTGCCTCGATCGTCAGGGGCTCGTCGTGCCGGGTTTCGGGTGGTGTGGCAGACATCAGATTCTCTCACTGCAACTGATATTGACGGTGAGCGGGTTTTTTCCACCCCGAATGACGATGTCTTCACGTACATCCTTATAGCCTCTGCGCCTGCCTACAATGGTGTAGTCTCCGGGAATCAGCTCCAGTTGATGCTGTTCGATCTGCCCGAGATTCGCGACCTTGTAAATCATCACCTCAGTCTGATTGTCGGATGTCACGGTCAGCGTCTGTGGCACCCGTGCCATCGCAATCAGCTGCGACAACTCGCCGCTGAGAGCTCGCAGCTGATCGCCCCGCTCACTGATCCTGGCAGCAGATACCACCAACTTGCGGGCAGCTTCCAGTTCCTCATCGGATTTCATCAGCTCCGGCCGCTCAGTCAGGCGCAGCAGCGCTTCCTTCAGTTGCAGCCGTTCGGTAGCTTTCTGCAACCCCTCAGTAGCAAAGATCACCGTCGGGTCGGTGGCCAGAACCTCCTCAAAGATCGTGATAGCCTGCTGCCAGTCTTCTCTGGCCATCGCTTCTGTTGCGCGGACCTGCAAAGTGCTGACAGTTGCTGCGGTCCGTGCAGCCTGTAACTGCTGCAAACCATCTGCAACCGCCGGAGAGTCCGGACGCAGCTTCTTTGCACGACGAAAGGCGTTTTCGGCGGCGTCGAAATCCTGCCCGGAAAGGGCCGCGAAACCAGCCGACATGGTGTTGTTAAAGATCCGCAACGCCTGTTGTTCTGATACTCTCGCCAGGCCTGCCTGCGCCAGTGCCCAGTCCGGGTCCAGCGCCAGTGCTGCTTCATAGCCTTTGCCTGCGCTATCAGGGTCGCCGGCATTTTCAGCAGCCTGGGCATTGTCTGTCAGTACGATCACGTCATCCAGCCGGGTCGCCCGTTGCAGGAAATAGTCGATCTCTTCGTCATCGGGGTAGATGGCATTCAGCAGCGTGAAGGCTTCCAGGGCGGATTGAGAATCCCCGGCTTCCAGGGCCTGAAGTCCCTTGTCTCTGTTACTGGCGGCGACCTCAGGTATGCGCGCAAGCAGTGCCTCTGCCGCATCAATACCAGCCTGATAGGCTGCAAAGGCGTCGTCTATGCGGTCTTCCCGGTAGGCCACATCGCCTGTGGTACCGGCGTCCGCGATCTGCTGGAAGGCTGTTGGCGCCCAGATTCTGGCACCCTGATCTTCCAGTGCGACCTGCAGCCTTAACAATGTTGTCGCGGCGGTCTGACTGTCAGCTTTGAGTTGTTCCAGCCTGGCAATTTCCATGGGGGTGAGCGTTGGTGCTGCTGATTCGGTGGTTGCCGTTTCTGCCGGAGGAGATGTGGTATTCAGCGCCGGATCAGCCTTGGTTTGCCCCTGATTGCTTCCGGGATTGCTCTCTGTGGATAACGCTTCAGTGCCGGTCGTTCCGGTGCTGGCATCTGGCAGCCAGAGGAATACACCTGCCGCCAGCAGAATCACAGCAGCCAGGCCGATCACTACGGGTCCTGTGGAAACACCGGGTTTCTCATAGGGCAGGCGCTGTACCGTGAGCGCCGGTTGTTCCGGGGTTGCCGACGCTCGGGAGAAACTGCCGGTATCCAGACTACCACCAGCATGCTGGCGCTCGGGGTCAAGATAGCTGCCCAGAATGTCCTCAATGGTGGATATCTGTCGTGGCCGGTCAAAGGGCTGCGGGGCCAGCATGGCCAGTACCAGTTCCTTAACCTCGGCAGGTACCGGGGTGCTGGATTCGAACACTTTTCCTGGTGCATAGTCCTGCTGGGTCAGCAGTCGGAACAGGAGGGCGCCCAGCGCATAAATATCGTCTGACTGATCGGGCCGGTGCCCGGCTGAGATTTGCGGGCTCAGGCAAGGACTAGCCTGACTTTCACTGATCGCGGCAGGTAATCCCGGATCAGTGATATGTATTTGTTGCTGGTCATCGATCAGCAAATTGGCGGTCGTCAGCCTGCCATGGGCAACGCCGGATTCATGCAGGTAATGAAGCGCGCTAAACAGTGTCTGCAGCATGGGCCATTGCTGCTGCGGCGGTGAGTTCAGTTCAGCCGGCTTACCCCCCCTGACCCAGGCAGAGATGAGAATGTCAGTACCATCGACCGTTTCCAGCGCCCGGTTCCTGACAATGTTGGGGTGCAGAATACCCCGGTAGCGGGCAATACAGTCCTCAAGGCCCGCGCGGACTTCTGCCGTCAGCGGCTCGGCGAATATCCGCAAACAGACCCGTTCAGCAACGGTATTGTCCAGCGCAAGCCAGCGTTCTGCCTTCGCGCTGGTGGCAATTTTCTGCACCAACGTAAACTGCCCGAGGCTTTGTCCCTCGCTGAGTGTTAATACCATCGTTAGACTCTGGCCGGAATCTGGTTAAAAAGCATGAAGTTCGACAAAACGGCTATTGTAACTGCTGTGTGACGGGCTGACCGGTTTCCTCGGCATAAATTTCCCGGAGTATTCGTCGCCACTCATCATACTGAGCGTCGGCTGTTCCCGTCAGTTCCACCGTCCTGCCTTCAATGCTGAGCACATGGGGCGTGATTTCCGCCCCCAGTGACTGGCTGAGTTCGTGCAGGGACTGCGCGTGAATTTCCGCTTCACGGGTTCTGTCCATACCTGCCTTGATAGCCATGACACCACCACCCACTGCAGCTGCACCTGCCGCCTGACCGGCCCAGGTATTACTTTCTGTCGCGCCGTATAGCCCACCGGCAATCAGTGCGACACCAGCAAGGTATTGTTTGAAAGCCTTAGCTTTCATTTCCTTCAGACTCAGGGATTCGTCGTACGTCGCATTGCGCCATTCGTCGTAGGAAGGTTTCATGTCCCGGTAAAACTGGCCGTAGTAGTCATCCAGGGTGTCAACAAACATGTTCTCCCGCTCGCGGATCCGGCTGACACGCCCCAGCATGGCGTCGCTGTCAGCTGGCAACTGGGCAATTCTGTAGCGCCCCCGGGATTCCTGCAAATAGCCATCAAAGGCATCAGGGGAAAGATCTGCAGCATAACGAAGAGAAGCGATGCGCTGGATGGTGCCGGCATCCTCTGCGGTGATTTTGTCGCGGGCAGCCAGTACCGCGTTGGCGACATCATTGTAGAAATCCTGAAACGGATCCTCTCTGGGTGCACGGTAGGAATATTTACTGGCACCGTCTTTGAATATCTGGTTGAACCAGACCTTGCCGGTAGCATCCCTGACCATAATGCGGGCTTCGAGGCTTTCGCCATTGGACTCGATGATTTCGCCGCTCATGGTCAGGTGCACCGCTTCACTGGCCCTTGGCAGTACCCTGACGGCACCCCAGTGACCGGTCTGTTCCAGCGTGTCTTTCAGGTGGTAGGCGATGTAGCGGGATTCTGCCCGGCGAACGTCAGGAATAATCAACTGTTTCTGCTGTTCCGCTTCGGTCTCGGGAATATTCGGCTCCAGTGGCAGTATGCCGATGTCCAGATACATGATCTCAGGTTGCTCGCCGCTGGACTGAATAGCCGGGGTCGAGTTGGCCCGGACCACTGTGGTGGTGCCGCAACTGGCCATACCCAGCGCCATAACCAGAATGGCCGTTGCCGACAACCATTGTTTCAGTAGACGTATATTCACGATGTGTCTGTGCTCTTCTTTTGGGTTCAGGTTCAGTTTCACGTTCAGTGTTGCCAGTTGGACCGGATCAGCGAATGATTACTGACCGTCCTTGTAGCGTTTGTACTCTTCCCAGAGTTTGGCTTTCAGCTCCGGGTCGGTTTCTGCCATCGCTGCTTCGCGCAGCTGTTGAGCCACAATATCATCATCCTGGCCATCGCCGACATCGTCCGGTAGTCCGGGCGAGGCAATGCTGGTTTCACCTGCCGAGGAAACAGTAGTGCCCTCGGTTGATCCCGGTGAACCGGTTTCAGCAATATCCTCAGAACCAGTTTCTGCTTCCTCGTCTTCAGTTTCTCCGGTCCCGCCACTGCGGGTCATCACCGGTGGCAGCCCGGTGGTCACAGGCGGAGCAGTTTCCAGAGAGGCATTCCGTGCTTCGGTAATTCTGTCATCAAAGACAATCAGGGACTCTTCCAGTTCCCTGTCCAGCTCAGTGGCAGGCCCACCGGGTTCGGCATAGACACCGGTACCTGGCTCGCCCGCTGTCTCAAACTCGCTGTCAGGTATCACGCTGGCACGGGCGACCAGAATGGCGCTACCGGCGCGGCCCAGGGCTTCGCGCGCTGCCTCGTACTCTTCCTCTGAAAGCTGGCCCGATTCACGGGCGGTTTCCAGATCTTCCTGGGCGACGATCACAAGAATCTGTGCATCTGCCAGAATCGCTTCAGCTGCTGCCAGTTCCTCGTCGGTGGTGGCGCTGGCCACTGCATCACCGGCCTGATTCATGGCTACGCCAGCCTGCTCCAGCGCTTGCTGAGCCGCAATGATCTCTGCTTCCAGATCTGTTTCACCGCCGGCTGCGGTGCCCTCTGGCGTCTCGCTGGCGGTCGTACTGCCTTCAGTGCTTTCAGCCCCGGGGTCTGTGCCTGTTTGCAGGCTGCCATCTTCCAGCGGTTGACCACCGGCGGAGCTTTCGCCACTGTAGATGGCATTGTCTGGCTGGGGGCTGTCGCTTTTCTGTAACAGCGGGTCGTCAGCATCCTCGCCGCCAGTTCCGGGCGGAGAACTGCTGCCCAACCCCTCACCAGCCCGGGCAATGTCTTCGCTGTTTTTCCACAGGTCCTCGGCAGCTTTCTGGCGCGAATCTGCCCGTGGATCACCGGATTTGCGCCCGGATTTGTCACTTGAGCCGGCACTGCCGCCGCCCTCATCTTTGTTGAGTTCCGGTATGCCGCCTGAGCTGGGTAATCCACCGCCCTCACTATCGGAGGAAGAGCCTGACGAGCTTTCGCTGCCGGAATCAGTCGATGGCGGTGAAGGTGGCGAGGGGGGCGATGGATCTGTCGACGGCACAGAGGGCGCGGGCATACCGGGTGAAGGCATCCCGGATGGTGACGGCATGGAAGGTGAGGATGGCCCGGATGATGGCATGCTGGGAGAACTGGAAGGCGAGCTGGTGGGTGGCGGCGGATTCTTGTTCTTACAGCCCACCAGACCCAGCGCAAGACTCAGAATCATGACGGTCATGAGTGAATTTCTATGCATGTCTGCCAGCTTCCCTGAATAGATCTGGCGTATTTTGCCACGTTCTCACTGAAGATTACCTGAATGGTTGCACGGAAATTGGTTTCCCGCCTTGCTATTTTGTTCGCTTGACTGTGAAATCGTTCAAATAAATTCGGGGAACCACTGATTAATTGGCCTTTGTGGTCAGGTGTGGACAAAGCCATCAGCAGAAACCTGCGCAAATGCGTGTGTATACGGGGTTTGTCGGCGGCTTCTGTCCCTCTCTGACTGGAAGTGCGCGTTAATCGATGATTTCCTGCGCTTAGTGACAAACTGCTTTGGTGTGTTGACTCTTTGAACCATAATTTTGTTCAGGGAACCCATTTCCGGTATCTGACTGAATGTCATATGCTGGATTCATGATACTTGATGGTAATAACCTGTGACCGGATTCGTGTGTAATCGCCCTGTTCTCCTGACTCTGCTGGCAACGCTGTTGCTGGTGACGGCCTGCAGCACTCATGTGGTGGTGCAGGGCTCAGTACCTACACCGCTGGTCGCAAAGATTCCTGCCCGGGTCGGAATTTACTACAGTGATGAGTTCCGGAACTTCGTGCATCAGGAAAAAATAGATCAGGAAGGTTCATTCCAGGTCGATTTCGGCGACCAGAACCTCAGTTTCTTTCAGAATCTTATGGACGCGCTGTTCTCTCCGGCAATCGCGCTTGACAAGCTGCCGGCAGAAGGCGAACCGCTTGAAAATCTGGACGGATTGCTGGTGCCGGAGATTACCCGCTTTGGTTTCCTGACTCCGGATATCTCAGGTCTCGGATTCTATTCAGTTTCTATTCATTACCGACTGACGCTCTATGATCGCCAGAATCATAAGGTGACTGACTGGACGGTGGTGGGTTACGGGAAGAGTGAAAGCTCTGCCTTTGGTTCCAATAAAGCGCTGTCTGACGCAACCATGCTGGCCATCAGAGACGGAGGCGCCAGAATCGCCATTGAGATGTCGGAACAACCAGCCGTGCGTAAATGGCTGGAGACCCTGCAGCCTGCCAGTGGAGCCCGGCCATGACTGCAGTGCGTGCACTACCTGTGCTGGGCCTGCTGACGCTGATAGCCGGCTGTGCCAACACCCGGGTCGAGGAGTCCAGGACTGCCAACACCGGTCTGGGCGTCGATGAGGCCATCGTGATTCTGGGGCGCGCCAGTTACAACGACCGTGAAACCGAAGCCAGTTTTACTGAATGTATTTCCAGGGCACTGTCGGTCGGCGATAACCCGATCCGGCTGATACCGGAAGATCAGTTCAAGGATCAGCTGTATCCCTGGTTTGAACCCAGGACAGCACCTAATTCTGCAGATGATCTTGCCCGCCTGTTTGCCCAGCCAGGGGTTCAGGAGCGTATTGAAGAAGCCAGAGTCAGATACCTTGCCTGGATAGAAGGTGATACGGTAACGACCGACAAGGGGGGCAGCCTCAGCTGTACCATTTCCACCTTCGGTGGTGGCTGCTTTGGCATGAGTTACTGGGAAGAGGATGCCTCTTACGAAGCCAGTGTCTGGGATCTGCAGAATCTTACGACGGCGGGTGAAATCAGTGCCGACGCTAACGGCACCAGCTACCTGGCAGGGCTGGTGTTACCCATTCCCATCATGGCGCGGCCTGGTAATGCAGCGTGTAAGGCGCTGGCGGCTCAGCTACGTAACTTTCTGACAGAAGAAGAAGGCTAGGCTGGGGCTCAGTTAACCCGGGTTACCGGTATGTCCTTGCCCCTGGTGCCGGGTTCACCAACCCCGACCGTTACCGAAGTCTCAGGTCTGGGCAGGATCACTTCGAAAGGCTGGTAGATTGACAACGCTTCGGTTGCCACTAACTCGCCATCGACAATGCGC
>JAGRIO010000167.1 GCA_020443225.1 Pseudomonadales bacterium | reverse complement strand
GGATCGCAGTGCGTCAGCCGGGCTTCCGCGGTGCCGTCAGAGGTTTGTTCTCCCGTCAGTACAATGAAGTCAGCGCGCTGAATGACATCAGTTTCAGCATTAACCGTGGCGAGCTGGTAGGTTACATTGGTCCCAACGGAGCAGGTAAATCAACCACCATCAAGATACTCTCCGGCATCCTCGTGCCTGATGCGGGAATCTGTCAGGTTAATGGTCTGACGCCCTGGCGGCAGCGCCAGCAGCATGTTGCTAATATCGGGGTTGTGTTCGGACAGCGAACCCAGTTGTGGTGGGATTTGCCGGTCATTGAGTCCTTTGACTTGCTGGCGCGTATCTACAGGCTTGCACCTGACCGATATCGTCAGGTCAGGGATGCGCTGGTCGAAACTATGCAGATTGGCAATCTGCTTAACACACCTGTCAGGCAGTTGAGCCTTGGGCAACGCATGCGATGTGACATTGTTGCCTCACTGCTGCATGAGCCTTCTATTCTGTTTCTGGATGAACCAACCATTGGTCTGGATGCGGTTTCAAAACTGGCCGTGCGTGAATTTGTAGCGCAGCTGAATCGTGACAAGCAAGTCACAGTGATTCTCACAACTCATGATATGGATGATATTGAAGCGTTGTGTGAGCGCATTATTGTGATAGGCAATGGTGACATACTGAGTGACGGTAGCCTCGAATCACTGCGTGCCTCGGTCGATACCCAGCGGCAGCTTAAACTGGATCTGGCAGGTGGCGTAAAAGCGCTGGAAATCATAAGCATTCCCGGGGTTAGCGTTTCAGTAGCAGAAGATCAGTCCCTGACGCTCAGTTATGATCCTCGTGAGATCACCACGTCTGAGTTGATTCGTCAGCTGGCTGAGCGCTATGAAGTCAGGGATCTGTTTGTTGAGTCAACGCCCATTGAGAAAGTCATTGCCGAGCTGTACCGAAGAGAGGCACTGAAGCCCGATAGTCAGAGGGGAAGCTGAATATGACCGCGATGCTGGCGGCCTATACTGCTGTTATCAGTGCCAGATACAGGATGCTGTTGCAATACCGCACTGCGGCGTTTGCCGGCATCCTTACCCAGTTGTTCTGGGGGGCAATCAAGGTCATGGTCATGGCAGCGTTTTTTCAGTATTCCACCCAGTCACAGCCGATGAATCTGGCGCAGGTTGTGACCTATATCTGGCTGGGGCAGGCGTTTCTTGGCATGTTGCCGTGGAACACTGACCGTGAAATAGAACAGCAGGTCAGGGAAGGGTCTGTGGTCTATGAATTGCTGCGTCCGGTCGATGTTTATTTCTACTGGTACTGCCGAACCATTGCGCTGCGAACCGCCACCACGACGCTGCGTAGTGTGCCGATTTTTATCGTGGCCGGGCTCATGCTGCCGGCGATGGGGCTGGATGCCTGGAAGCTGTCGTGGCCACCGGACCTGACGGCGCTGCTCAGTTTCATGGTGTCTATGGCCGGTGCGCTGGCGGTTGCGGTGGGTTTCACCAATCTGATGCACGTGACACTGGTCTATGCGCTGTCTGGTGATGGTATCAACCGTATTATGCCTTCCGTGACGATGATTTTTTCCGGGATGGTTCTGCCTCTGCCTCTGTTTCCGGACTGGGCGCAGACCTTTCTGAACTGGCAGCCTTTCCGTGGTCTGGTTGATGTTCCGTTCCGGATTTATATGGGGCACATCAATGGCGCTGAGATTCTTCCGGCAATTCTGCATCAGTTTGTCTGGGGCCTGATATTTATCGCCATCGGTCGCTGGATGATGCAGCGGAGTTTGCGCCGTCTTGAAGTGCAGGGTGGTTGATTATGATCGCAGCACTGCAACTTTATGGCCATATGATGGTGATGTCAGTCAAAGGACAGATGCAGTACCGGCTGTCATTCTTCTTTCTGACCCTGGCCTCGTTTGTGACGACGATTATCGAATTGGTGGGAATCTGGGCTCTGTTTGACCGGTTTGGCTCCCTCGGGCAGTGGCAGCTCTACCATGTCTGTTTCTTCTTCGGAATTGTGAATGCCGGCTTTGCGGTATCAGATGCGCTGACGACCGGTTTTGATCAGATGGGCACGCTCTATATCAAAAACGGGCAGTTTGACCGGCTTCTTTTGCGTCCCCGCAGTATCGCCCTGCAGCTGTTCGGTCATGAACTGGCGCTGCGCCGGGCAGGGAGATTGCTGCAGGCGGTGCTGGTTCTGATCTGGTCAGGCTTTCAGCTACAGGGTAGTTTCCATCCACTGGCTCCTCTCATTCTGCTGTTCGCGGTGACCGGGGTAATCTGCCTGTTCGTTGGCCTCTTCATTTTGCAGGCAACCCTGTCATTCTGGACGGTCGAATCTCTGGAGGTGATGAATACAGTTACTTACGGTGGTGTCGAGACTGCGCAATACCCGCTGGCGATCTATAACCGGGCTTTACAGTGGTTCTTTATCTGGATCGTTCCTCTGGGGTGTGTTGCTTACTTTCCGGTTGTTGCAGCGTTGAATCTCACTGATCCGCTGGGTACGCCCTGGTTGTTTCAGGCGCTGGCGCCATCTGCAGGCGTCATCTTTCTGGCGCTGTCTCTGCTGATCTTCAACCGGGCCGGAATCCGGCACTATACGTCGACAGGTTCATAAAACCCGGTTTCAGCTGTGGTAAGGTTCGGGTTTTTAGTCGTTGGAAAATATCGATGGTTCACAGTTACGGGTTCCTGAACTGCTGGGTGAGAGTGGGGCTGCTGGTATTCACAATGGGGCTTGTGCAGCCTCTGCAGGCGGAGGATCAGGAACGCCCTGATTTCCAGACCTGGCTCAAAGGTATCAGAGCGCAGGCGCTGGCAGAAGGCATCAGTGAAGCAACGGTACAACGAGCTCTCACCAATCTTGAACCGGACCCGCGGGTGCTGAAATTTGACCGGCGTCAGCCAGAGTTCGTGCAGACCTTTGAAGCCTACCTGACGGCCCGGGTGACCGATACCAAAGTCAGCAAGGCACGCGATTTCTACCAAGACAACCGCACACTGTTGCGCGCCCTTGCTGAGAAATATGAGGTGGACCCTCAATATCTGGTGGCTTTCTGGGGGCTGGAAAGCAGCTTCGGCCTTTATCAGGGTAAATACTCGGTGATCCGGTCGCTGGCGACGCTGGCGCATGATCCGCGCCGGACACGGTTTTTTACCAGTGAACTGATGTCAGCCCTGAAAGTACTGGACGAGGGACATATTGAGCCAGACCTGTTTGTCGGAGGCTGGGCCGGTGCCATGGGGCAGAATCAGTTTTTGCCTTCCAGCTTTTTGCGTTATGCCCAGGATTTTGATGGCGACGGGAAGAAAAATATCTGGTCTTCCAGACCTGACGTGTGGGCTTCGATTGCCTACTATCTGCAGCGCAATGGCTGGCAGCAGGGAGAATCCTGGGGGATGCCGGTGGTGCTGACGCAACCCATCGAATTTGAGCAACTGAAGCCTGCAACTGTTCCCGGCGGCTGCCGTGCGCTGAAATATCACACTGTGAAGCGGCCGCTTAGTGACTGGCAGGCAATGGGGGTGCAATTACCAGGGCCGGTGGCAGACACCAGCGTTGAAATGGCCATGGTAGTACCTGATGAAGGTGAACAGCGGGCTTATCTGGTTGGGCCCAACTTCCGTACGATTCTGGCGTACAACTGCGCTAACAAATATGCGGTGTCTATCGGCCTGATGGCCGACGCGATAGTCGCTGACCCGGAGTAGTCAACTGATGGCCGCCTGCCGTGGATAAACTCAGGCGGTTTTCATAAAGCTGGCTTCGCATTCCGCGACGACCTGACCATTGTCTTTCCGGGTCATGGTGCCAGACATGACAACCAGTCGTCCCCGTGCTTTCAGGCACCGGCCTTCCAGCAAGACCGGGGTGCCGGTTGGCAGTGCGTCTTTGTAACGCAGGTCGACTTTGGCGGTGAAAGCCTTAATGCCCTTGAGGTAGATCCAGTTGGCCATCACATCATCCAGGGCGCTGAATATCAGCCCGCCATGGGTGACCCCGTCATAACCGCAGTGATGGGGCAGCGGCGTAAATTCGGAACGGCAGACGTCATCTTCAATACGAAATTGCAGCCTCAGGCCAATAGGGTTATCCGGGCCGCAGACGAAACAGCTGTTGGCTGAGGCCTGAAGTCCGTTGACGGGCGTGGAAGCTGGCGTATCGTTGCTTGAGTCAGACATGGAAACCCTGAATGTGGCTGTCATAAAAGGGGCAGTGTAGCAAAAACTGCCCCCAACAGAATCAGGTGTTCAGACGGAACAGTCGGTGGAATACCGGCGTGTTAAAGACTTCCCAGAAGGACTTTTTATACAGTTCCTGAGGAATCTCTGCTTTGATCGTCTCGTGCAGTGCCGGTAACTCAGACCAGTGCACACCCTGTTTATAGTGATGGGCGGTGTGATAGCCGAGGTTACCCGTCATCAGATTGAAAACCGGATTGAGATTATTGAAAGATGCAGCAAAGTGATTTTCTGTTTCGTCCAGTCCGGCATGGTGGTCATAGGTGACCCAGGCGGTGATAAGAATCCCGGAGATCATTGGCAGAATGAACAGCATCAGCGACTGCATGGGTCTGAACCAGGTCAGGGCGGCCACAAGGGCGATCACCAGCAGCGTATAAATCAGGTGTGTCCGGTACAGGTGTGGGTAGCGTCTGCCCACCTGCCAGCCCCGGTAGTAAGAGGTCAGCGCCACATTCATGGTGTATTCCAGCTCACCCATGGTGGTGCCATCAGCACGTTTCCAGCGGCTCTCATCCAGTGTCTGGTCGAGATAGTTATGGTGATGACCGAGTACATGGTGCAGTAACCACAGATGAGTGGTTACACCGGTATGCAGGGCATAGCTGACTTCCAGCAGCCGGTTCCACACGGTTTCGCGAAAAGTCTTGGTGTGCTGATGATGATGATTCCATGCACAGATGCAGCCCTTCGGGAGCAACATCAACAGGAACCAGGCTGCCAGCACCCAGAAGTTGTCGACGGTGAAGTAAAGGATGAAATCTACAATCGTCAGGCCGACGATAATCATGACCGGATACCGGTCCGCGGAATGTCTGAGCACGGTTTTTATTGACAACTTTATTGGTTAAAACGTTCCCAACCCCGCCGAACGTATCCGTCTTGGGCTGAATGGTCAGGCATGGTATAAGCGTAGCAGGAAAATGTAAACAAAGGATTCCGGCCGGTTCCGGCTTTCATTGATGTGAATCAAGAGCGATAAAAATGGGTGACGACAAAATTATCAGTTTTGATGATGCTGCCAATCCACATATCTTCCGTCGCAAGGAAGAGAAGATGAAATCAATGCGGGCAGCCTTTAAGGCCGCCCGGGAAGAGGCGATGCCGACCAGATCCAAACCGGTGAAGAAGCGTCGCAAGAGTAACCGCAAAGGCAAGAAGAAGTAGCTAATAAAAATTGCTTTCTGGTTTAGTGGTGCCCGTATCCTTGCGTGCCTCATTTAACTCCTGTCGCGCCAGCCTGGCCATAAACCCACTGTCAGATCCGAGAGTCACCATGTGGAATCCCTGTTCAAGATAGCGCCTGGTAAAGGCGAGGCTGCCAGTATGTATGCCGACGGCTACCCCATGCTTCCTGCAACTTTCAGCGATGCGATTCACCGTGGCGACATGCAGGGGATCATCGTTGTCACCGGTAGGCGGTAATCCCAGTGCGTAGGCCAGATCTGCCGGGCCGATGTACACCGCATCAATACCGGGTGTGGCCAGAATATCATCAAGATTTTCCAGCGCTTCGGCGGTTTCAATCATGATAATGCAGGCTATTTCCTGATTTGCTTCTGCCGGATAGTTGGCGCCACCATATATAGCTGCACGAATGGGGCCAAACGAGCGGATGCCATCAGGTGGGTATTTGCAGGCCCGCACCGCACGCTCTGCCTCCTCACGGTTGTTGACCAGCGGCACCACCACACCATAGGCACCGGCATCCAGTGCTTTCATAATTTCGTAGGGCTCGTTCCAGGGTACCCGCACAAGTGGAATGGTGTTGGTTGTGGAAATCGCTGGCAGCATGGCCTTGACGTCGGGATAATCCAGCATGCCGTGTTGCAGGTCGAGGCAAACCCAGTCGAAGCCTGCATTAGCCATGACTTCCGCAGCATAGGCGGAATCGATGGACAGCCAGGCGCCAATAGTTGATTGATTGTCACGCCAGGCTTTCAGTACATGATTTTTGCGCATCTGGTCATTCCCTCTGGTGGTTGTTATCTGGATGCCCCATTTGCCAGAGTGGTCAGGCTTTCTGGCTGGCGAGCATTTCTTCTATTCGTTCCTGTGTTTCCCGGGTCAGCAGGGGCAGATCGCTGAAGCATTCGCTGTCAGGAGTCACTGGTTCACCGATGATCAGCCGTGCCCGTCCAGGCTTCAGGTCAAGCGTGTCAGAGGGCAGTATCTCCCGTGTACCGTGTATCGCAACTGGCAATACGGGAAGCCCCAGTTCCTGTGCCAGCCGGAATGCGCCTTTCTTGAAACTCTTCAGTTCGCCCGTGCGGGACCGCGTTCCTTCCGGGAAGAACACCACAGAATTACCCCGGCGGATCCGGTCTCTGGCATTGTTAATGGAGCTGATGGCTGCCTCTGTGTTTGAACGGTCGATGAGAATATGCCCCATGGCTACACAGGCAAGACCCAGGAATGGCACCTGCCGGAGCTCCTGCTTCATAACCCACTTAATATCCATCCCCAGAAAACCATAGAGCACGAAGATATCAAACTGACTCTGGTGATTGGCTGCAATCACGTAAGACTGTCCGGGTTTGATATGTTCGCGTCCGGCCACTTCGACGGACGCGAGGCTGGCGCCAGCATTCAACCGGGCCCACAGGGTGCCGAAAACCCGTGAGGAGAAGTCCGGCGCCCCCAGAAACGACAATATGATGATCAGGGAACCGAGCACAATGGTGCTGAGCGCCAGCAACGGGGCAACGAACCCCCATTTGTAGATCAGCCAGGGCAGGCGGGTCATCATGGATGTCTGATCCGGTCGGGTGAGGTTGGGTGAGTTCAATTCGGTCGGTTCCTGAACATTCGGTCTGTTCGGTTCCGCGCCGCTCTTGTCCGGCTGAAACCGTGGTCTGAAGAGCGAGGGTACCCTTTCAGCCGCGGATTCAGCAAGCATGAAAGGGCTGAAATGTGGCTGTTTATAGCGGGTGTCTCAATGAGAATCCGCTTGCCGGAGCGTATTGCAATTTCAGAATATGGTAATAAACTTCGTAAGTTATTACATAATATATTTTTTCCAGCAATTTACACGAGGTTCTGTCTCACCGCAGCGCACATAGGGAATTTGTATCATGACCGAAGATACCATTGCTCAACTGGGGCATCTGGCGCTTGGCAGTCGTCTGAAACGAATTGTTGACCGTTTGATGCAGGACGGTGTGCTCATTTATCGTGATAGTGGTACAGATTTTCAGCCCCGATGGTTTCCGCTTTTCTATGCCCTCGCAGAGCATGGGCCGGACTCAGTTACCCGGCTGGCAAATAAACTGGGCGTTTCTCATCCCTCGGTTAATCAGACGGCAACGGAAATGAAGAAGGCGGGGCTCATTGCCACATATAAAGACAGTCGTGACAGACGCCGGCGGGTGCTCGCCCTGACTACTCAGGGAAAGTCTCTGGTACCTTTGCTGAAGCCGGTGTGGAACCGCATTGAGCGCAGTCTGACAGGACTGGTGGAAGAAGCGGCACCTGATTTACTGCAGGCCTTGTCGGCACTGGAAGCGGCGCTGGAGCGGCAAAGTTTCTATCAGCGCTATGTTTCATCCGCACCGGTCACCAACATTCGTATCATCGGTTGGGCGCCAGAGCGCGCTGATTCCTTCGCCGCATTGAACAAAGAATGGATCAGTCAGTACTTCACGATTGAGCCCACAGATCTGCTGGCGCTGGAGAACCCGGAAGCCTATATCATCGGACCCGGTGGCGAGATCCTGTTTGCTGAGCAGGTAGACACCGGTGAGATTATTGGTACCTGTGCGCTGATACCCCGCGGTGAGAATCGCGGCGAACTGGCTAAGATGGGTGTGACGTCAAGCGCACGCGGTACAGGCGCCGGTCGCAAACTGATGGATATGGCCCTGACGGTTGCCCGCAAGCTCGGCTGGCAGGTGTTGTATCTTGAGACCAATGATCGTCTTAGGCCGGCACTGTCACTCTACAGGCAGGCAGGCTTTATTGAATTGCCGTTTCCCTGGCGCTCCGATTATGCGCGGGCGAATGTCTATATGGAGAGGAAGCTGTGAGGCGGGCAGCAGTCTGACCTGCCTGGCAACAAGTCCAGGGCAGGTCAGAACTTCATGGGGGCTACTCAATAATCTGGGTGGAGCCCAGTGCGAACCAGCTGATGTACCAGCCATAGAACTCGGCATCGCCCGCGGTAATTGAATCGCCCATCGGATCGTACAGG
>JAGRIO010000166.1 GCA_020443225.1 Pseudomonadales bacterium | reverse complement strand
GAAAACCGGCTGCTGGTCAGCGGTCCGGATGGTGATCAGGAAATCCCCTTTGACCGACTGTTGGTTGCCGTGGGGCGAAAAGCTAATGTTACCGGTTTCGGGCTGGAGGAACTGGGTGTAGAGCTGACACAACAGGGTACAGTTCAGGTTGATGATTACCTGCGGACCAACTTTCCGAATATTTATGCCATTGGCGATGTGGCCGGACCCTACCAGTTTACTCATACCGCATCTCACATGGCCTGGTACGCGGCAGTTAATGCGCTGTTTGGTACCTTCTGGAAATTTGCAGTTGATTACTCTGTCATTCCCTGGTCGACCTTTATTTCGCCAGAAGTAGCCAGAGTCGGTCTGAACGAAAAGGAAGCGATTGAAAAGAACATTCCTTATGAAGCTACCACCTACAGTATCGGGGGGCTTGACCGGGCGCTGGCAGATGAAGATGCCCACGGCATGATCAAGGTACTGACGGTGCCCGGTAAGGACAGGATTCTCGGGGTCACCATCGTGGCTGAGCATGCCGGTGATCTGATCAGCGAATATGTACTGGCCATGAAACATGGACTGGGTCTGTCGAAGATTATGGGCACAATTCACATCTACCCCACCATGGCAGAGATGAACAAATTTGTCGCCAGTGAATGGCGCAAGAAACACAAGCCTGAGAAACTGCTGGCCTGGGTCGGAAAATACCATAGTTTCCGCCGGGGTTAGGTTGACGCCGGTGCTCAGTCACTGTCATCTTGAACCCTTGAATGTATCACCCTGGGGAAGACATCATGAAGATTGGTATTAACGGTACTGGCCTGGTACAGAAAAGCTCCATCGACGCGATCCGGGAAGATGTGGCAGCGGCGAAGGCAGATGGGTTCAGCAGCTATTGGCTGGCAGAGCATCCGGTTGGCGGCTTTGATGCCCTGACAGTTCTTGCGGTAGTTGGACAGGCGATTCCGGACATAGAGCTGGGTACTGCCATTATTCCGACCATGCCCAGGCACCCGATGGTTCTGGCAGGTCAGGCACTGACAACCCAGACTGCCATTGGTAACCGGTTAACTCTGGGTATTGGTCTGTCTCACGAAACCATGATGGCGCAATTGGGCTTGTCCTTCGCGAGACCCATTCGCCATATGATGGATTATCTGTCGATACTGATGCCATTGCTGGAGCAGGGTAAGGTGTCTTACGAAGGGGAAACCCTTAGTTGTGATGCGCAACTTTTCAGGGCGGCAGAACAACGCCCCGGTGTGGTTTTCGCCGCGCTTGGACCTCAGGCGCTGAAGGTGGCAGGCCGGCGTACAGATGGCACTACCCTGGCCTGGGTAGGACCCAGAACCATCAAGTCGCACATCGTCCCGGTTATCTCCGAGGCCGCGGCAGCAGCTGGTCGGGGCGCCCCCAGAATTATCTGCACCCTGCCGGTTTGTGTGACAGATCGACCGGATGAAGTCCGGCAGCTGATATCCCGAAATCTGGCAATGTACGGCGAATTACCTTCTTACAAGGCGATGTTTGAGCGGGAAGGTGTCACAGCGCCGGGCGATCTCGCCATAGTAGGCTCGGCTGCACAGGTAGAAGACGGATTACAGCAATTGCGTGAAGCTGGTGTGACAGATTACGCCGCCTCGGTATTCGCGACCAGCAGAGATGAACATCTGGCTACCCGGGAAATGTTGAAGCAGATGTAACGCGATCTGTGGCAGGAGTTACCTGGCGCTGGTCCTGAACTCCATCGCTCCGTGGTCAGCATGAGGAATTACAGTTTCGGTGATCTTACACAATGGTTCTGCGGTAAGCAGAGACCATCGCATTGTCAGAAGCAGCCGGATGTGCTGACGATACTCCGAAGAACGTTAATCTGATTGTTGCCGCATTCGCTAAAGCATCAGGGCGCAGCGTCGTCGGACGGTGGTTCAGGTTTGGGGTCATTAGTTAACACTGGTCTGGTGGCCGGATCTCCCCGGGTCCCTGTCATCAGAGTATTTACCAGCTGATCAACTGCTTCCGGTGCCGGGGAATCTCCGGTACTGAGTCTGCCAATCGTGCGAATGGTGAGCTGGAACTGGTGCAGGAACAGTCGGCAGCGGCTGCAGATCAGCAAATGCAGCCGGTATTGCCAGCGCCTGAAGGGGCTCATGTCACCGTTCAGGTAGTCATCGGCCTGTTCAACCACATGCTGACAAGTTGGCATCAGGTACAACACTCCCCGGTATTCTGAAAATGTTCGATTGTTTGGTACAAGCGGGTTCGAGCCCTGTGCAGCAATACTCTGACATTAGACTCACTGAGCTCCAGAATGTTACAGATGTCTGCCGGTGAATAGCCCTGATGTTCCTTCAGGGTCAGGGTCGCCGCCTGCATATCCGGCAAAGCTGCAATGGCCATCTGCAGGCAGGATTCCAGCTGGGCACCTGACAGCAAGCCTTCCGGCGAGTCCTCATGCCAGTCTGTCAGCGGCTGGTTCCAGTGGCCCCGGTCATCAAAGCGGCTTTCCAGCCCCTCATCCGTAGCGAGCAGCGATTCAAGAGATGTCATCCGGTTTTCCCTGCGCAAACGTGATTTCGCTTCGTTTGCCACAATGCGCAGGATCCAGGTCTTCAGTGCTGCGCGGCCTTCGAACCGGTCAATTGCCTGCAGCACCGAAAACCAGGCTTCCTGCACTACCTCATCAGCCAGTTTCTCTCCCACCAGACTGCGGGCCAGATACAGCATAGACCCCTGATAGTGAATGATGGCCTGGCGAAAGGCCTCGTCATCCCGGGCCAGCATGCCGTCAATCAGCGCCTGCTCTTCTGGGTGGGTGCCGCTCATGGGTTATTTGCCCGCAGCCGACATGAAGTCACGGACTATATCGAGTTGCTGGCGGCGATAGCCCGCAGGGCTGCTGAAGCCGTCAGCGTTGATCAGCAGCAACTGATCTTCAGTCTGCTTGTAAGTGGGCCAGAGGGACAGACCAGTGCCGTTAGGGTTACCACTGCGGGCAAAGTTGGCCCAGTAGTGATTCATCTTTTCAGCGACATCACGGTCCTGTTGGCTGAACACGAATCTCGACATCGGAATGGCGTTGAGAGTGTTGAAGACCAGAATAACATCAGCACCATGATTTGCACCTCTGGCCTCATCACGGGCTTTCTGTCTGACGTAGTCGAGATGATATTGCCAGACCGGCTGATACCTGGCGTGAAGCCTGGCAATTTCTCTGGCCGGCATCACGAAGCTGGCGTCACCAAAAATAAGGTCTGCAAGATAGTCCTCGTCATTGCCGGCCTCAGCCTTATAAACCTGTTTGACAGGATCAACCGCCGGGCCCAGTTGATTGATAATGTAACGGGTGGACTGACCAAAGGCTTTCATTACACTGGCCTCATAGCTGTTGCTGCCGATTACCAGTGGCACACGGGCTACCTTGCCGCTGCGAAAGGCTTCGGGGAGTGAACGCTTCAGTAAGGTGCCATCGATGACCGGACCGAATCCCAGTGACTGACTTTGCAGGGGATCTGCACGAGTGATGAAATCGCTGGCGGGAACGGCTCTCAGTTCGGCGGCGCTGACGTCGTCTTCAAATCCCAGCTGTGCTGCGACCTTAATTCCTCCTTGCTGAAGAGAGGGCGTATTGGGCAGATCCTGCTCCAGGTAACGTGGTCTCTGCAAACCACCGCCGCTTTGTACCATCGCCTGACTGAACAGGCCCGCGGTATTCTCTGCTGCCATAAGGTAGAGCACACTGCTGCCACCGGCGGATTCGCCGAAGACAGTAACTCTGGCAGGGTCGCCACCGAAAGCCGCAATATTATTCTGTACCCAGCGCAGGGCGCTGATCTGGTCCATCAACCCGTAATTGCCGCGCATATCAGGTTCAGACGTATCGGAAGACTGGGTGGCCAGTGCCGGATGATCAAAGAAGCCGAGATGCCCTAACCGGTAATTGACTGACACCAGGACAATGCCCTGACGGGCAAAGGCGCTGCCGTCATAGAAAGGCGAGCTGCTGGTGCCAACCCGGAACGCGCCACCGTGAATCCACACCATGACCGGCGCTTTGCTGGCAGCAGCGGGCGTCCAGATGTTAAGGGTCAGACAGTCTTCTGACTGTGGCCCCGTATCTCTGCGCCGGTCCTGCCTTTTTGGCTGTGGGCAAACAGGGCCGAATTCCCGGGTCTGAAGGGGTTGTTGCCAGTTTGCGAGTGGCTGGGGCGGTTGCCAGCGGCGTGCACCGACCGGGGGGGCTGCATAGGGAATGCCTTTGAAGATCAGCAACTCGCCATCTTTTTCACCTTCGACGGGCCCGGCGGTTGTCTGGCGCAGGACCGCTGCACTGACGCTGGTGGCGATCAGCAAAAGCACAGTAAATAAGAGAGTAATCAGGGTTTTCATGGGTCGATCCTTCGCCGCAGAGCAGGCATACTGAACAGACTGGTACAGGGTACAAGAGTATGCCCCGTTTGGTTCGTTCTGACTATGCCATCCTGATTCGGCAGCAGCGCAGAACTGGATAATAGTCTGTGATCCGGGCGTAGCAGTCTGACGCGTTGTCCCTTGAGGGCTGGCCATGCCCGTTAGCAGACGCTACAGAAAACAGATACAGAAAGCTGTGACAGAGAAAACAGTCCTGGTAGCCAGGCTATTGGTACTGGTATGACCTTGCCCGGTTAATAAGTTAATTGTTGCAGGTTCCCTGACCTGCTTTGAGGAGAAGTGTATGAGAATGGGATTGATGGTAGGTGCTACAGACGGCCCGGACGGCGCCCTGACGCGCCTGGTGAGTATTGCCAAAGATGCTGAAGCAAAGGGTTTTGACAATTTGTGGATGGCTAACATCTTTGGCCTGGATGCAATCAGCACATTGGGTATTATTGGCTATGAAACCAGCCGCATTGGTCTCGGAACTGCGGTAACGCCAACCTATCCAAGGCACCCTGTCGCTATTGCACAGCAGGCGCTGACAACCGGTGCTGCCTCCGGTGGTCGCTTTACCCTGGGTATTGGTCTGTCACATAAGATCGTTATCGAAGATATGTTTGGTTTTTCCTATGACAAACCCGCCCGTCACATGAAAGAGTATCTGTCGGTGCTGACGCCATTACTACGGGGCGAAATGGCCGCCTTCTCAGGCGAGCAGTACCGGGTCAGTAATGTTCAGTACAATATTCCGGAGCGGGCCCCGGTACCGCTGCTGGTAGCGGCTCTGGGGCCAGCGATGCTGAAGCTGACCGGCGAGATGGCTGATGGCACTGTGACCTGGATGACGGGGCCTGAGACACTTGCCGCGCATATCATCCCCTCAATCAATCAGGCAGCAGAGGGCGCTGGCAAGCCAACGCCTAAAATCGCTGCCGGATTCCCGGTCGTGCTGACCAATGATGTTGAGGGGGCCAAAGCACTGATCAGCAAGGAACTGCAGATATACGGCCAGCTACCCAGCTACCGGGCTATGCTGGACAGAGAAGGCGCGGCTGGTCCCGCGGACATCGCTTTTGCCGGTGATGAGAAGGAACTGCGGGCCAGAATCCAGCGTTTGCGGGATATCGGCGTGACCGACTTCTGTGCGTCTGTGGTTGCTGGTGACCAGGAAACCGCAGACCGCACCGTGGAGTTCCTGGCCAGCGAAATTCAGCAATAGCCTTCGTCGGCCAGATTCAGTAACGGAAAAGCACTGAACACTGAGGGTTCTCTGACCGGCGTCGTGCGGGTCAGGAAACTCTCATTCAGTTCGCTGAGTGAGGTAATCCCCAGCAATGCCATATTAGTGCGGATTTCCCATTCCAGCAGATCCAGCATATTCAGCAAGCCATCGACACCGCCTGCTGCCATCGCCCAGGCTTCCAGCCGGCCGATGCCAACCGCATCAGCGCCCAGTGCCAGACCTTTCAGAATATCGGCACCCCGGTAAAAACCGCCATCAATCACAATCTCTGCCCGACCTTTGGCCAGGGCGACAATTTCCGGTAGCAAATCAATGGCGCCTGGCCCGTGGTCCAGCTGTCGGCCACCATGATTCGAGACATAAATCACATCAACCCCAAGATCGAGTGCACGACTGGCGTCAGCCGGTGTATTGATCCCTTTCAGGATCAGGGGAATGTCATGGGTCTTGCGGATACGCTCGACATCTTTCCAGTTCAGTCTGGCCTGCCAGATCATATCGCCGGGATTGGAGCGTGAGGTCAGCAGATGACCCTTTGCTAAGTCGCGTTCGCGACGGCTGACGACAGCAGTGTCTACGGTCAGGCAGAATGCCTTATAACCGCTCGCGATGACCCGTTCGACGATGTCGTCCACCCACTTTTCGTCACCCCGGACATAAAGCTGAAAGACCTTAGGGGCATCTGATGCTGCTGCAATTTCCTCTATGCCCGGCGTGCAGACCGAACTTGCGATACTCATGATGCCGTATTCACCCGCAGCCCGGGCGGCAGTGGCTCCTCCACCTGCTTCGAATTTCTGCAATGAACCGATGGGTGCCAACAGCACCGGAATGGTCAGGTGCTGGCCCAGAAAGCTGCCGGACGGATCAATTTCAGACACGTCGTTCAGTACACTGGGGCGAAATCCCAGAGAGTCGAGCGCCTGACGGTTGCGGGCGAGGGTAGTCTCAGTTTCCGTACCCCCGATCAGGTAGTCCCAGTCTGGCTGATTCAGGTTGTACTGCGCCTGCTTGATGATCTGGTGAATGGTGTTTTTGTTTTTATATGCCATGGCCGTTCCCGGTTTGTCTGTTGCCTCTGCCATGCGGTTTTACGGCATGATCAGGTGTGTGAGTGTACAGTCCGAAGATAACATGATTGTTTTCATGCGATGAAGTCCCGGCTGTCGAGGACCCGTGTCGCAATGTTGCGTACAAAGGCCGCATCATGCTCGATGAAAATGATCGTCGGCTGATACTCCAGTATGGATGATTCGATGCGCTCACGGGTCGTGAGGTCAAGATAGTTCAGCGGCTCGTCCCAGATCAGCAGGTCCGAAGGCGTCATGAGAGAACGGATCAGATCGGTTTTCCTCAGCTCGCCGCGGCTGAAGGCAGACATGGGTGTATCAAAGATATCCCGGTCAATATTCAGCACCCCCATATACTGGCGGAACTGTACTTCGTCTATCCCGGCGTTTTGCAGATGGTCGCGCAGAAAGCCATCGCGCCACAACGGTTGCTGAAAGGCTTCAGCGATGCGGATATGTCCCGGCATAACAACTGAGCCAGCCCACGGCCGGACCCGGCGGGCAAGCAAGTTCAGCAGGGTCGACTTGCCCGAGCCATTGGGCCCGCTGATAGCGATACGATCACCGGGTTGTATATGCAGACTGAAATCCTGTAGCAGTACCTGTTGATCGTAACCAAAGGTAATGTTCTGCAGAATTGCCAGCTCACTCCTGGCGGATGAGGCAGTGTGGATCTTCAGCGGGCGCTGCTTATCGCGGTGGGTTAGCAGGGCTTCTTTGTCCCTGATACGGCCTTCTATGCGGTGCTCGATGGTTCTGGCACGTTTCATTTGCCGCGCAGCCATATGTCCGATGTAGCCTTTATCCTTCAGTCCGGTTCCATATTTGTCCTTTTCCCGGTCGTTGGCGTGATCACGCCTCGCCCGTGCAGCCTGCTGTAACTGGCTGACTTCGCGGGTGATTTTCTCCCGCTCTTTTTCTTCGGCGAACAGTCGTAGCTGACGTTGCTGGTACCAGGCGTCGAAATTACCGTGGATAACCTCAGCACCCTCAGCATTAAATGCAACCATGTGATCAGTGGCTCGGGCGAGGAAGTCGCGGTCGTGAGAAACCAGCAGGTAACCCTGTTTGCTTTGCAGATAGTCTGCGAGCTTCTGTCGGCCAGCGCTATCGAGGTGATTTGTGGGCTCGTCAATCAGCGCATAATCATTGTCGTTAGTGAACAGCGCAATCATGAGTGCACGGGTTTGCTCACCGCCAGACAGTGAGGCAAAAGGGCGCCTAAGAAGTATGGCTTCAAGGCCGATGGCACTGGCTTCGCGTTGAATGATGCCATCGACTTCGTATCCCTTGTGCCTGATATAGAGATCGAGAAGGTCGTTGTATGCCGTCAGTGAAGCCTCGTCGCCCTGTCTCAGTAACCGGTCCATTTCATCTTCCCAGTACCGGTAGGGCGCTATGGCTTCCCGAATGACTTCAAGCGTGGTGCCGGATGTCGGAGTCGCCGGATATAGGTTGCTGACGGGCGGACGCACAATCTGGCCGGACTGCGGCGTGCGGTCGCCCCGGATTAACGCCAGTAGTGTGGATTTGCCGCTGCCATTATTGCCGGTAAGGCCGGTACGCCACTGAGTGTCGATTACCAGATCAAGGTTTGTGAATATTTGTCTGAAAGGCTGCTCGTAATGAAACGAGACAGCATGAAGCTGAATCAGTGCCACCTGAAATCTCCTGTCGTGAATTGCTGTGCAAATACGGGATTCAGGTTAGTTGCGCACTGGTCCTCTCCAGATG
>JAGRIO010000165.1 GCA_020443225.1 Pseudomonadales bacterium | reverse complement strand
TTGCCAGTAGCCGTTCTCCCTGATCACCAGGATCTGCAAACCGGCTGTTATCAGTATTACCGTGATTATGACCGGGCCTGCGTACCGGAACCTGAATCGCTGGCGATGCCGGAAAGGCTTTTCAATGAGGTGATAGCTCAGCACGGATAAGGCCAGCGTCAGAAAAATCCATCCCAGCTTGTCCCCTGTGTCCGGCGTCGTCAGATATATCCGGCCGAAAGCGAATACAGGGTAGTGCCACAGATACAGTGAATAGGACAGCAGTCCGATGGTTACCACAGGTTTTGCTGCCAGTAAGTCATCACCCGGAAGAGCGATGAGCAGAGCCGTTGCCAGCACCGGGATGAGTGTCAGCAGCCCTGGATGAACGGTCTCGCTGTCGAACCACATCAGGCAAACTATCAGCACCATCATGGCGCTGTAACGCAGACTTCTGATCAGGCCGGGGGCTAGTCTGATTCCAGCCCGGGCGGCCTGGCTACCTGCCCACAACGCCAGCAAGGCACCGGCCAGGAGTTCCCAGGCCCGGGTCAGGGGCGAGTAGAACGACAGGCTTCTGTCCGTCTGGCTCAGATATTCGGCGCAGGCCAGAGAGGCGAGCAGTAGCGTGCTGCAGACAATCATCAACTGTTGTGCCTGAAGCTTGCGGGTCAGTATCAGAAGCAATGGGAACAGCACGTAAAACTGCTCTTCAATGCTGAGGCTCCAGGTATGCAGGAAGGGAATTAACAGTGCGTCGGTGGCCTCATACTCAAGGCCTGAGTGCCAGAAATAGAAGTTGGATACAAATAACAGAGATGACAACAGGCTTTTGCTGTAGCCGATGAAGTCAGCAGGCAGCAGGAGTTGCCAGGCCACCGGAACAGAACAGAGCATAACTGTCAGCAGCACCGGCAGAATACGCCTGATCCGGCGTTCGTAAAAGTCACCGAGGGAAAAGCCCTGCGGTGACCAGAGACTCTGGGTGATTTGTGTGGTAATCAGGTAGCCACTGATAACAAAAAAGATATCAACACCCAGGTATCCCCCTGGCAGCAGTTGGATGCCTGCCAGGCTGAGCGCTGCGTGGTAAACGATGACGCTGCTGACTGCGATTGCGCGCAGGCCGTCGATATCAGGTCGGTAATTCAATGACAGTCGGGAGTCTGATCAGAAAGACGCTGACTTAACCATGATTGCCGCTGTGCGGCAAGGTACCCGGTTAGTGCAGAATGTCCCGCGCCGCGCTGATTTCGTCGACCAGGTCTTCTGCTTCTGCCAGCACCACATCTACTGACATGCCCAGATTGTCGAAGGCCTTGATGCCTGACCAGTCGAGTTTCGCATAGGGGTGATCGGTGCCGGCCCAGGAATGCAGGTTGGCTACCATTACCACATCCACATAGTCCGGCGAATCCACCGTACGGGTGAACTCATTGTACTGGCAGGGTACATCAAGCAATTCTTCGGGAAAATCCCAGGCTTTCAGAATCATCCGGCCCAGTTCCGGGTGCAGCTTTTCGCACACTTCGTCGATGAGCTCTTCATCCCAGTCGTGGTCGTCTGCCCAGGCCAGAATCGGCAGCTTACCGATCTCATGCACCAGACCACCCAGGGTAGCCTGGTCAGGGCTGAGCCGGGTAAAGTGCCGGCATATGACATGAGACAGTCCGGCGACTTCTGTGCTGTGTTCCCAGGTAGCCCGCATGCGGTTGTCGACAGCATCTGAAGTGGCCTGAAAGAGTTGCTCCATGGCGATGCCTATGGCCAGATTGCTGGTATAGGTGACGCCCATCCGGCTAACGGCCATCTGCAGGTCTTCCACGCTCTGCACGCCCCGAACCAGCGGGCTGTTGGCGATGCGGATGATTCTGGCGGTGAGCGCCGCGTCATTACCGATGACGCGGGCAATACTGGCGGCATCACAGTTCTCATCTTCTGCTGCTTCACGCAAGCGCAGGGCGACTTCTGGCATGGTAGGCAAGACCAGTTCATCGTTGCGGATAGCTGTCAGAATTTCTGAACGAATAGCGTCAATCGTATGTTGCATAGGGGTGAAGTCTCATGAACAGGTAGAAGATGAAGGTACCTTCTAGTTATAGTTCATGGTCTTCAATCTTCAAGCAATCAGGCCGTTTGCGCGAGACTCACGGCAACAGATTTGCCACCGGGTGTGGTGACCTCAGAAAGTTCGGTTTTGGACTGCAGAACAGCCAGAAACTGCCCCCCTGCGATAGCCAGCACCTGACCGATGGCTTTACCTTCAGGAGTGGAAAGTTCATCCCCTGTTTGCAGGTCCGCGCCGGACCCCCGATAGAGCTTGCGGGATAACTCGCCCCGGTACTGCATTCGGGCCACGATCTCCTGACCCAGGTAACAGCCCTTGTCGAAGGCAATACCGCCCAGCCCATGTAAGTTGAACATTTGTGGGATGTAGGTTTCGGTGGTTTCATTGTTCACCCACAGAATACCTTCGGCGACTTCCAGTGCCTGCCACTGGAGATCGGTACCAGTGACAGTCAGATCTTTTTCGCTCCAGATTTCAAAATTGGGTTTGTCACTGATCCGGATGCGCCAGCCATCATCCAGCGCTTCACAGCTACCAGCTGGTGCCGGCGGCTGTTCCTGATCATCGATGACGCCCCAGGCTTTGTAGCGATCAGAACAGTCCTCCAGCTTTGCCTTGCTGAAGACGATATATTTACTCAGAAAACTGATGAAAGGCTCTGTCAGCCGGGCGTGCATCCGTAGCAGATAGCCATCTTCAATCCGGACAATACGATAGTTGGCCAGCATGCGACCCTGCAGATTGCAGGTTGCGCCAAGGCCGGCCAGAGACGGTGTCAGATCGTTAAGATCACAGGTGGTGTAACCCTGCAAAAATTTCAGGGCATCCTTTCCGGTGACGGCGACGAATCCGGTGTCAGGGATTTGGATTACGTGTGTCATGGTCAGTATTCTACATTCCGGGTCGTGGTAGGGGTTATACTTTTCCTTCATTTCTTTAAAACGAATCAGTTGTGTAGATATGGGTGAAAATCTGGAATTAAACCGTCTGCGGTGGCGGAGCCGGCGCGGCTTGCTTGAGCTGGACCTGTTGTTACTGCCGTTCTTTGACGAGGAGTACCGCAACCTGGATGAGCAAACCCAGGCAGCGTTTCGCAAACTGCTGGAACAGGATGATCCGGATTTACTGGAATGGTTCAGTCGCCGCTCCAGGCCACCTGAAGATGATATGGCCGAACTGGTCGAGCTGATGCTACGTCGGGTACAGCCTTCATAGTGCTGATTTTCAGGGTTCAGATTTCAGGTTTGTGCTTTCCCGGGGGCTTTGAATCGGGGCACTGCTGTCTGTGATTCTGTTACCCGCGGTTTCAATATTGTGATTTCAGATGCTGGGGCGAAAGGATGCACCCCATCGAGGGAAGAGATTTCAGTGTCAGTCTGCGACCGTCCTGGTTACTGACTTTCACTCAGGTAAGTGTAGCCTTGCTGGCATCTGCCGGGCTGATGTTGCTGCCCCTGACCCCGTTCCAAAAGCTGGTCTTTGGCTGGGCGCTGCTCACATGTCTGGTACATTCGCTGTATCGTGATGCCTTCCAGCGCTCAGCAGATTCTGTCACCCGTATCGGCTGTCATCATGGTCAGTGGTTTATTGAGCGTGGACATCGCCCGGTTCTGCGGGAATTCTGCACGCTGATCCCGGGCTACCGTCTGCAGTCGTGGATAGTGATGCTGGAAGTCAGGTCGGCCAGTGGCCGGCGATTACCGGTGGTGATTCTGCCGGACAGTCTTACAGCTGGTCAGTTCCGGCTTTTGCGGGTGGCACTGATGCTATGGGGGCAGAACTTTGAACCCGGTCTGACGGATCGGTTCGCAAAGTGGATCAAAGAACAACTCAACCATAGTTCGGGGGCACAAGGATAGTATCTCTGGCCACGGGTGACAGTCGGGGGTAATCCAGGGTGTAGTGCAGACCGCGACTCTCGCGGCGCTGAATGGCTGACTGTATGATCAGGTCTGCAACGGTTATCAGATTGCGCAGCTCCAGCAGGTCGTTGCTGATTTTGTAGTTACTGTAGTATTCCGTGACTTCCTGAGTCAGCAGTTGCACTCTTCTGCGAGCGCGCTGCAGGCGTTTGTTAGTCCTTACTATTCCTACGTAGTCCCACATGAAACGACGTAGTTCATCCCAGTTGTGCGAGATGATGACGTCCTCGTCAGAGTCTGTGACCTGAGTGTCGTCCCAGGCGGGTATTCCGATGCTGAGCGCAGGAGCCTCCTGTTGTGCCTGGATATGCCTGGCGGCCGCTACAGCGAATACCATACATTCCAGCAGACTGTTGCTGGCCATACGGTTGGCACCATGCAACCCGGTGAAGCTGGATTCACCGACCGCATAGAGATTGGGGATATCTGTGCGCCCGTTCAGATCCGTGACGATGCCGCCGCAGGTGTAGTGGGCGGCTGGTACGATCGGGATAGGCGATGTGGTGATATCGATACCCAGTTCAAGACAGCGGGCGTAGATCGTCGGGAAATGGCTGGTAATGAAGCCGGAATCTTTGTGACTGATATCCAGATAGACACAATCACACCCGAGACGCTTCATTTCATGGTCGATGGCTCGGGCCACAATGTCCCGGGGTGCGAGTTCTTCACGGTCGTCGAATTTCTTCATAAACGGCGTGCCGTCAGGCAACACCAGCCGGGCGCCTTCACCCCGCAGCGCCTCGGTAATCAGGAAAGACTTGGCCTCAGGGTGGTAGAGACAGGTGGGATGGAACTGGTTAAATTCCATGTTGCCCACCCGGCAGCCTGCCCGCCAGGCCATGGCAATACCGTCGCCAGATGCCGTATCAGGGTTGCTGGTGTACAGGTATACCTTGCTGGCGCCGCCGGTCGCGAGTACTACATGGTCGGCCCGGAATAACTCCACTTCCTGGGTTTCCAGGTTCATTACATAGGCCCCGATACAGCGTTTGTCCGACAGGCCGAGCCGGTCGGTTGTGATCAGGTCAACGGCTACATAGCGCTCCAGAACTTCAATGTTCGGGCGGGCCTGAACCTGTTCCTGCAGTTTGACGGCAATTTCGCGGCCAGTGGCATCGGCGGCATGAATGATCCGGCGATGGCTGTGACCGCCTTCCTTGGTCAGGTGAAAGTCCTCGCTGCCATCTGGCTGCGTTTCCATATCGAACTGTACCCCCAGCTCTACCAGCCATGAGATGACTTTAGAGCTCTGCTCGACTGTGTAGGTGACAGTGTCGAGATGGCACAGGCCTGCACCCGCCACCAGCGTATCCTGAATATGGGATTCGATACTGTCGTACTTGTCGAGCACTGCAGCAACACCGCCCTGAGCGTAATAGGTTGAACCCTCGCTGACGATGTCTTTGCTGAGCATGGCAACCTGGTAATGGTCAGAAAGCTGCAGGGCAAGTGTCATGCCGGCAGCGCCGCTGCCGATGACCAGGACGTCGTGATGATGGACTATGTGGCTCAAGTTGGTGACTTCCAGAGGGTGAGCAGATAAAGGCGCAAAGAGTAACCAATGGCCAGGGTTTTTGCATATTTTTTCTTTACGAAAACAATCAGCAGACGGATGCTGTTATCATCGCCTCCGGGCAGATAAATGCCAAAATTACCGTCGGGGGGCGAACTTATCGCAGTGCCTGCTGTCTATGAGTTCATGAAGCAACCCGGCATGAGTCCAATGCAGTAAATGGGAGCGCCGGTGAAACCTCAAAACGAGACGGATCGGCAGTTGGTCGAGCGCGTTCAGCGTGGCGACAAGAAGGCGTTTGACCTTCTGGTGCTTAAGTACCAACACAAGATCGTCGGTCTGGTAAGCCGTTACCTGAGAGATCAGGATGAGGTGCTGGACGTAACTCAGGAAGCGTTCATCAAGGCTTACCGGGCACTGCCGGGGTTCCGCGGTGACAGTGCGTTTTATACCTGGCTGTACCGGATTGCCATCAATACGGCAAAAAATTATCTGGTTTCCCGCTCACGGCGACCACCGGATACAGACATTGATGTCGATGACAGCGAATTCAACGAAGCGGCGACGGCGCTGAGCGAAATCGAGAATCCGGAAAACAGAATGGCAACCGACCAGTTAGAAGCGGTTGTTAATAAGGCGATCAATGAATTGCCAGAAGAATTGAGGGTAGCGGTAACTTTACGTGAATTTGAAGGTCTGAGTTACGAAGAAATTGCCGCGGTGATGGATTGCCCCGTTGGTACGGTCAGGTCGAGGATCTTCCGGGCCCGGGAATCGATAGAAAAGAAAATTGAGACCTTAGGTTGAAAATGCAGCGGTACAAGGCAGCAGAAAGAGAATCAGGATCAGTAGTCGGTAAACAGAATCAGTAAACAGAATCAGTAAACAGAATCAGTAAACAGAATCAGTAAACAGAATCAGTAAACAGAAAGACCGACTCACAATGAGCGCGGTCGACAGCAAGTCAGGAAATTGTACTTAGAGGGTACCTGGTGACAAATCAAATTAAAGAATCACTCTCCGCCTGGATAGATGGCGAAGCCAGTGAAATCGAGGTTCATCGACTCCTGCGTCAGTACGAAAATGACCCGTCGATGAAGGACAGCTGGGTTCGTTATCAACAAGTCCGGACCGTGGTGCGCGGCGAATCCGTGCTGCCACCTGAATTACATCTTGAACTGCACAGCCGTATCAGTGCTGCCATTGCTGAAGAAGCTGGCTTTGCAGAATCGGTTCCGGCAGCAGGGATTCATAAGCAACGTAACTGGATCAGACCTGTGGGTGGGCTCGCAGCTGCTGCCTCGCTGGCACTGGCTGTCTTTATTGGCACGCAATTGCAGGTGACAGACACGGCTGGTCAACCCGCTAACGCTATCGCCAATGTGCCTGGCGGGCCGGCTGTTCAGGGCCAGCTGGTATCGACTAACCCGGTGGCCACCCAAATCAGTTCAGCTGCACCTGCGCAGCAGTACCCGACAACAGATTACCCTGCCGTTGCTGATGACAATGACGGCACAGAGTTACGCGAGCTTGATCCTGAACGCCAGGCGCAACTTCGGGCTTATCTGCGACAGCATGAGCAATTGTCCAGGCTGAACAGTAATCAGCGAACAGTGATCTATGAACCACGTGCCAACCAGTAAGACACTGACTGTGAACCGGTCTGCTATGACCCGGGGCCTGTTTCGCTGGCTGCCGTTGTTTGCGCTGTCACTGGCTATGAATCCGGTCAGGGCAGATGATGAGGCAAGCGTCTGGCTTGATAAGATGGGTAAGGCCCTGCGGGAGCAGAATTACCAGGGTATTTTTACCTACATGCGTGGACATCAGTTCGATACGGTTGAGGTCATTCACCGTTTTCGTGATGGTCAGGAATCTGAACGGCTGGCGCACCTGAATGGTGAACCCAGAGAAGTCGTTCGCGATGGTGACGAGGTCATCTGCATTCATGCCCGCACAGATCAGCCGGATTTCGACCATAATGCATTGCGCGGTCCTTTTACCCACGCTTTCAATCAGAATCTGGCGACCTATCAGGAATTCTACAATTTCAATATGAAGGGCACCGACCGGATAGCCGGCCGGCAGGCGGTAACGATCGATATCACGCCAAAGAATAATGATCGCTATGGTTACCGGCTGTGGCTTGATGAGGATTCAGGCTTGCTGTTGCAGAGTCATCTCATAAATCGCGGCAGGGTGCTGGAGGTCTTTCAATTCTCGAGAGTAGAGATTGGCGAGCCGATCGAAGATCAGGCCCTGGCATCATCGCTCGGTGATGATGTCATCGAACATTCACTGACATCGCCCGTCATTGCTCAGGCGGATGCCGTAAAGCCCCAGTGGAAAGTGTCCTGGTTGCCCCGCGGCTTTCGTCCGGTGCGTTCCGATGCTCCGGATCGCATCAGTTTCACCGATGGTATAGCAACTATCTCAGTGTTTGTGGAGAAATCCGCCAACAGCAATCTGGGTGAGGTGGCAACTAAAATGGGTGGCACCGTGGTGATTTCCCGTCGCCTGCAGAAGTCCTCGCAACAGATCACGGTTGTTGGTGAAGTGCCGATGGATACCGCCAAAAAAATCGCTGAATCTGTTGAGCCTGTCATTTACTGAAGTAATCTCTTTAATTCCGGTTTCTGCGATAAACGGTTTGGCTGGCAGGGTGAACCGAATGAACCAGTCTTCCCCTGACGACTCTATAAAGGCATGACAAAATTTACAGAGGCAAAATCTGCAGGTGTCACGTTTACCGGCAGAATTCGTAAAGATACAGGTTCCGGTGTGGTGCTTGAATTAAACAGTGCAGCTTGCGACGGTTGTCGGAGTTGTACTTCCGACCGGTTGGTGCAGGTACCTCTGCCAGAGGACGACTATGCTCACAATGCACAGATTGTGCTTTCTCTCGGCTACCGTAAACAATGGCAGCTGGCCTTTAATTCTCTGATATTGCCAATACTTTGTCTGATAACAGGCGCTGCCCTCGCAGAGGTGTTCAGCGGCAG
>JAGRIO010000164.1 GCA_020443225.1 Pseudomonadales bacterium | reverse complement strand
AGCGTCAACCTGTGGGGCATCGGTATGGCCGATGGTTTTTACATTGCTTCCGGTGAAGGCGGAAAATCTGGCTGGGCACAACGGGTGGCGAGGGACCCGCTGGTCCGGCTCCGGATTGGCGATAAGTTGTTTGAGTTGCGCGCCGAGCTGGTGACCGATGAGACTCAGCGCCTGGCAGTGGCAGAGGCCTATAAAGACAAATATGATCTGGAAGCCGAAGAAGATTTTCCCGACGTACTGTTGTACAGGCTCAGCAAGCGCTGACAGATGACGGGGAATATTCACGCCCTGCAGGAACATCCTGTCACGCCCCTCAGCCGGTTGCCCTGGATTGCCTGGCTTGACCGGACCGAGATTCCGGCATCCGTCGTGGTGATTGGTGTGTTGCTGTTATTTCTACCGCTGTACAACTATCGTACGATGGTGCCCTCGCTGCCGCTTGAAGGCGGTATCTTCCCACCTGCCTTTGCCCTTGTTCTTGGTTTTACCCTGCTACTGACACGCGGTGCCAGTGCCGACCTGCGTCAGCTTTATTTTGCCGACAAGATTGACCTGCAGCAGGTGACGGCGCTTGGGGCCGGCAGAATCGCTGCCTGGGCTGAGCTTGCCATTGGCCTTGGCATTGGCATCGAACGATCCTTTGCACAGTGGAGCTTCGCCGTTAAGGCACACCCCGGGGACACTATACCCGTCGATCTGGCTACACTCGCTGTGCTGGCCGCAATCATCGGCTATACCGTTCTGCAGGTTCATCTACTGGCGTTTTGTGTTCGCCAGGTAGTGGTGTTCTTCAGAGTCGCCAGGAAATTCCGCGTCGACCTCAGCCACCCGGAACTGAACAACGTGCTGTCTAATCCACTGGTGCGATTCCTGATGGTGGGCCTGATTGCCATGTCCTTTGCCACCCTGTTATACCAGATGGCCCCTTATGAATCCCTGCAGCGCCGCCTGTTGGGGAGCAGCCTGGTGGTAGGGTTTATCTGGCTGTTGCTGGTTGCACTGTCTTTCATACCACTGTTCATCATCAAATCGAGGATGTCGTCAGCTAAGGCAATGGAGATCAATCTTATCCGTCAGGCGCTCGCCGGCAATCTGGCATCCGCAGGACAGAGCCACTTTGGTGAAAAGCTCGCCGATTTCTCACTGGGTGAGCTGATGTACTACGAAGACCGGATCAAGAACCTGTGGGAATGGCCCTTTGAGGCTCATGTCCGGCGACTGGTGATCTTCGGATTGCTGCCGCCCCTTACCTGGGTGCTGGCAGCGCTGGTCGAAATGTCTTTTGAAACACTGCTGGGCGGTTAGCAATTGCGGGCCTGATTCACGGCTGTGCTGATGCCACCGCAGCAGGCGTCTGCAACCCGGTACTGTAGTGGACTTCGCCTGCAGCATCGATAATGACACATTCAAAATCAGCCAGCCTTTCTATCAGGGCTAACCCTTCGGTGACGCCCATGATAAATACCGTGGTCGATAGCGGGTCGGTATCAAAACCATCAGGCCCGATAATGCTGACGGAGGTAACACCACTGGCAGACCTGCCGGTTTTCGGGTTGATGATATGGTGAACCCGCTCTTCCGTATCAGGGTCAAAGAAAAACCGCTCGTAGTCACCTGAGGTTGATATAGCTGCATCTGCCAGCGGAATGACGATGGCAACTGACTTCTCCGGATCAGCCGCCCTTGGGTTTCTGATGCCAACCAGCCAGGGCTCACCGAGTTTATCCCCAAGAATCCGGCTGTCACCACCTGCACTGACATTTGCATGAGCGACACCCAGAGCCTGCAACTGAGCAATGGCACGATCCACTGCATAGCCCTTGGCAATACCACCTAGGCCGATGCGCATATCCGGATGCCCGAGTGCAACCGTACCGGACTGTTGGTCCAGCGTGATCAGCCGGTAATCAATGGCCCGTTGCAGGACCTTCCGTTCGGCATCACTGGGTTGCTTCCCGGTGCGGTAATCGTACTGTTGCCCGACTGAGGCAAAGCTGATGTCGAAGGCGCCATCGCTGAGCCGGCTGTACCAGAGGGATTTATCCAGCAAACGCACCATCTCAGGTGTGATAGTAACCGGATGATCCCAGGCATGTTGGTTGATATAGGACAAATCGCTTTGTGGTTTATAACTGCTGAGGGTGCTGTCGACCCTGCGCATCTCATCCATCACCGCTGCAATTGCCTGTTTGCCGGTCACCGGAGAATCTGCCCACAGGGTGACGCTGACGCTGGTACCCATAATGGCCTGTTCCTCATGATACCAGTCTGCGGCGGCAGCAAACGGCAACAAAAGCGCCAGCAACGTAGTCAGCAAGCAGGCAGTTCGGTGCGCACTTAACCATCTACAATGTGCCATTGACCACCTCCTCAAATGCAATCCAACGATCAAGATCAGTACCGAGACTGTTGACCGGGAACAGCGAGGCATACAGCCCCTGTTCACCATGCAACGCCATGTAGTTCAGAATTACCATATCAACGAGTGCGTTCACATTATTGGCGGCGGGACTGCTGCCGGTTTCCACATCGCCCGAATCGCGCATCCAGCCGAGTTGCTGGTGCATAAAGATGTCTGTATTGGGGGACTGATACAGCGCGGTTCTGCCAGCCGGGTTATACACCAGAAAAAAGGCAGCGGCAGTTTGCTGGTTGTCGCCGGTCCAGACTCCCTTACCCACCGCAGGATCGATCATGCCGTTGCTGAAAACAGAGCCATCGCTGACGACATAGATCATCAGGGGTTTGTTCATCAGCGCCGCGTACTCAAGGCACGCGCCAATACAGCGCCCTGCCCGCAAGTCGCGGTCTTCGCCGGTAACCCGGTCGCCGGTATGGTAATCATAACCACCCATGGTGATAGTGCCGGCACCGGCATAACCATCAATAACCAGCTTCATTATCGAGGCAGTCTTACGGAACTCGCGACCGTTGGCGTCACTGGCATTGAATTCTTCAGCCGAGAAAATACCCCCGGGCCCGACAATTCTGCCATTGTCAGACGCATCCGTCGGGTCCAGAACCCCAGGACCAGATCCAAAGCGTTCCGCGAGATCCGCACTCTGCGCGTAGGCACACAGCAACTTGTTTTTGAGCACTGTATCGTCGGGAGTGCCGGTAGAAACGGTTTGCATTTTCAGCTGGCTGATACGGTAAACAGCTTCCATCAACTGCACATTGTCAGTTTCAGACAGGGTACCACCAAGCAAACCGCCGAGGTCTATCAGACCCGTGGCATCTGAAGGACGATCGACCTTGGTGGGACGAATCTCAGGATCAATCATCGATGCTGGCGCCATGGAATTACCACCAGAAAGACTGCTCTGAGAACCGATCAGCGCCAACAGTTCTCCCCGGGCGCCCAGGCCATTCTGACCTGCGCGGCTGATGCCATACATCGGGTTATGGGGGTTATTGCCGGTATCATTCTGGGAACGGGCCGGGATCACAGCGCCATTGGTGGCAGCTGCTGCTGATGGAGCCCGCTCCAGAATTCCCCGTAACATGGCGCTGTCAGCGTGAAACGCAAGCCCCAGCGTCGTATCGACAAAATCTGTCAGTCCATCGGCTGCTGCCGATACGGCGGGCACCATATCTCCCGGCAACCCCTGCTTGCTATAACCGGCAGTCGACAGAAAATCGAGCTGGCCACCACGTTTTCCGATCAGTACATTGGAACCCGCGATATTGGCACCACCAGCAAGATCCACACAAATAAACGGAATTTTGTTGTTACCGGCAGGACCAACCGCACACAGGGGCGGCGGCGCAATATCCAGCGCGCTGGCAGGCCGGGACAGAAGGCTCAGCGCGGGCCCACCCATCACGGCGCCCAGTCCACCCAGAAAGCCCTGAGCGATAAATTCACGCCGGGTTCTGGGTCGTGCATGATCCCGGTGCCGGAAAGGCTGCTCCGGCGGCACGTATCCACGCTTCATTTTGCTCTCCGTATAAGGTACCGCTCGTCCATCAGGGAATCACCGGTACCGGAAGTTAATTGCCCTTTCATCTATTCGACCAGCATGGTTGCATTGGCAAAGGCAGCGGCACAGCTGGCCATCACTATGGCCCCGGTATCTGCAGATCCACCGGCAATTAGCTGGTCAATGAGGATATTCAGTTCGTTGGCGACTGCCGGCGCAGATGGCTGTGTGGTCAAGTCGCCACTGGTAACAGACAGGGCCAGGCGTGCTGTCAGTGCATCGGTCAGAATCCTGCGCGGACCCGGTGCAAAGGCAGCTGATGGCGGCAAACTGAAATCAAAGCCGGGAAACATCTCGTTGCGTATCACCGGATCTGCTGCGAGCTCACCACAGTAGGCGACTGTCAGTTGCGATATGGCCATCTGGTGCGCAGTCAGAAAACTGCTCAGTTGTGCCTGCACCGGCAACGCCTGCGAAAGTGTTGCATAGGTTGGCTGCAGGCGGACGGCCGGAATGTTCGTCAGCTGGGCCAGCGTGGCATTGATACTGGCAAAGTGACGTACTCCCAGACGGGGTTGCACCGGCTTATCAGGTTCCGCAGGCAAAGGAGGAAAAGTCTGTACCGGCCGGTCATAGTCAGCAGAGCCGAATTCGTCAAAGGTCAGGAAAAACTCATCGGCGTCAGGCCCGTTTTCCACCTCGATAAGTGTCCCAACCCCACTGAGTGGCATACTTTCACCCGCAGACAGTTCAGGTACCTGAAGATCAAGCCTTGCCCAGGCCTGCCCCGTTGCAGCCTCCCTGCCATTGATGCCAACCCGCATACCCTTCAGGCGCAGTCCCTGCAGTGACACGCTGTCATCGAGGCTGATAAGTTCCGGCTCCCGGAACAGGTAGCTGAAATTATCAAACTGCTCGACGGTGAACTTTACATAAACCTCAGGCAAAGTCGTCAGCCCTGCCCCGGTCAGTGAAAATAACAGGAAGTATCGTTGCCCGGTGCCTGCCGCAAAATTGGTCTGTATCTGTGCCGGCTTCAGGCTGCGGTTGTAAATGGCCAGGAACCGGATAGTGCCCATAAACGGGTGATTGCCGGAAACTTCGTCACCCAGCGTCAGTGCGAAAGTGCGGTCCCAGTCAGCAAGGCTTCCACCTTCTGTGTTGTCGGCAACACCCGTATCGATGCCATTAACGTAAATCGCCCGGCCTTGTATTGGGTCATAGGTCACCACCACATGCTGCAGGGTCGCCTGCAGAATCTCGTCAGCATCTGCCGTGGAAAGGGCTGGCATGCCGTTAGCATCATTCTCGCTGCTGCGATTGAGGAAATCGTAGTTATACAGTGACTGTCCAAGGGTAAAGTTACGTTCGCTGTCGCTGCCTGAGTAGCTGACGATTCTGGCACTGTCATCCTGGCTGACATTGGCCGGCGCTACCCAGACCTCCACAGAATATTCGCTGGTTGCGGTAATCAGATCATAGAGCTTTGCACTGGTGCTGCTGAGCCCCTGCGCACGCCCGCCAAGGAAGCGTATTCCCCAGGCGTTCTCCCAGACATAATCTGTGCCTTCGGTGCCGGTCAGCTGCAGATTGAGCGCCGGTGTAACGGTGCTGGTATCAAACGCTGTGGACCCGGCGCCGGCCTTGAACTGATAACGGGCGATCATGTCATTTTCAAACCGGCCGCCGCCACTGGCGATGATGCCATCCCGGGTCATCACCAGGGCGCCACTGACCAGCATCTCTGCGGGTACACTTACGGCGGGTATGGCATCCGCCATGAGACTGATAGCATTCTCAATTTGCTGAGCATTGGCAGCGCAATCGCTCCAGCAATTGTGAAATTCAGTGCGCAGCCGCTGCACCAGTCTTGACCGGGCAGGATCATTCAGATCAATTTTGCTACGGGCTGCGTCCCACGCGACGTCAGCATCAGCCGAGGCAAAAAAAGGCTGCTGAGGTGTTGCCGCATCTTCTGCGTGACAACGGGAACAGAACTGTGTGGCATCCCGGCGTAGCAGAGGTTGCCACAGATGGGTGACAAACAGCGCCGGATCATCCGGCAGCAGCCGGGATGTACCCGCCTGATAGAACTCCGGGCGTGACAATGAAACCGTCAGGGCTTCACCGCCCTGCAGACCTGCCCAGTCGCGGATATAACTGGCAAGGATATCGCCGCAGGCAGTATTGCTGGCCAGCCAGCAATTGTGACCACCCGCGACTTTCTCAGCCATCAGTGACAAGGCTGGTTGATCCAGATTCACCAGCGCGCTGGCTTCGGCATAGGCTTTATTAATATCGTCCCGGCGCACAAAGCTGCTGGTACCACTACCCCCGGTATCATGACACTGACCGCAGCGGTCATCGCCGGCAAGATTGTCCCAGACATGGACGCGGAACTGCTGAATATCGTCAGTTTGCGGGGCCGGACCTGTGTACACCAAAGACCGGGAAGCCACATCCTGAGGCGGCGGCGGGTTGACTGCAAGATCCTGGCCACTGCCGCCACTACAGGCGGCCAGTGCTGAGACTAACAACATGACCAGAGTCAGTATCAGCAACCGGGTCACTGACTCTCCGGCTGCCTTTTTAAACCCAGTCTTTGTCATCACAGGTCTCCTGCGCAGTAGCTGGCAGCACCTGCAAAAACAGTGCGAAGCTGATAGCCCTGCTGTTGAAAACTACTCAGGAGATCGGTAAGTGCCTGGCGATCATCCGCGTTTTCCGGTTCCCGCAAACACACAGTGGAGAACACTTTCCTGACCTGGCACTGAGCGAAGGCATCGCTGTTGGCCAGTTCCTGACCCAGGCTTCTGGCTCCCTGGCCGGAGCCGGCCAGCGCAGGATCCCAGCCCAGCTGAGAATTACGGCCACTGCGCCAGTAGTTATCCCACTGGTCATCCGGAGTAACAAAACCAAAGGGGAAGTTAGTCGCATTTATCAGGTACTTGGGTTGTACCTGACCTGGGGTAAACACCAGCCTGCCGCTGTCAGGGTCACCGCTATAACTGAAATCGTAGTAAGCAAAGGCCTGTGCCAGCGGATCCATACCGGTATGACAACCAATACAACCATGGTTAAACAGACGGCTGTCACCTCCCGGACTGCGTGAGACATCCTGACGGATCCGGTCCGGTACACCGTTGGTATCCTCCAGCTGCTCCAGATCCCGGCATAAATGATTCATCAGAGTAAACCGCAACATGGCGCGATTGGTGCCATCGACAAAGAATGCTCTGGCTGCCGCCCTGGTGGTTAGCAGACCAGCCGTGGCCTGTGCGGGCAGACCATTTTCGAGCGCCTGGCTACGTAAAGTCAGGGTTTGCTGCCAGCTGATATCAGCGGCTTCCAGCGCCGCATAATGTTCATTGTCAGCCAGGCTGTAAGGCGGCAGGCCCGGTTGATTGCTGACATACAGGATGTCATCCCACAGGAGACGGCGCAGATCCAGATCATCCCGGACAGCGCCGGCAAAGGTGGCGATGTAATCATTCAGCGGTACGAAAGGCGTCTGGTCACGATTGGTCCAGGGGGCCGCCATGGTACGCAGGGTTACCGACAGAAAGGTCTCTGTATCCATCGCAAGATAGGCAGCGGCGGTCATGTCACCGGCGCTGATCAGATCCGTCATTTGCTCAAGCAGCCTGTCAGAGGCCTCTGTACCCGGCGCGTCCACCGGCACTGTTCCAGCCAGCCGGTCATGGATAAACCTGGCCTGCTCTGCCGGACCGGCTACTGAGCCGGACACCCAACCGATCAGTACCAGAAATATGATGACTGATGACAGAAGTCGATGATGATGCTTTGCTGTTTTCATAGGGTGGCAGTTTTAATTGCCACACCAGAAAAACTCGAACCTTATTTCAGCTTTTGTCCGGAAAGATGAACCCCGTCACATCAGCTTTGTCAGCTGGTTCCCGCGCAAATCACTTATCCCTGAAACACGACCGTTCAGTAAGGGGCATCAGGACAGATCCTTTAACACTGTAGATGACGCATTTCATACCCCGTAAACAGGACCCCGGGCTGGTCAATCTGGACGAAAAGATGGCCATATTTGATTATGACCGTCAAAAAAATATCAGTATCGTTGATCAACCCTTACAGCGCACAACCGGGAGACCATCATGAGTGAAGCAAAAGATCTGGACCAGGCGGCATTTGATCCTTACTCAATACCACTGGCAGAACTTGATCTTCTGCGGCCTGACCTCTTTGAAGACGACAAACACGTCGGCATTTTTCAGCGTCTCCGGGAAGAAGATCCTGTCCACCTGCAGAAGGATCACGAGTTCGTGGGGTCTTTCTGGAATGTGACCCGCTACGAAGACATCATGTATGTGGACACTCATCACGAAGAATTTTCGTCTGATGGTTCCATCGTTGCCGACGATCAGGACGAAGAATTTCCGCTGCCGATGTTCATCGCTATGGACCCTCCCAAGCATGACAAGCAACGTAAGGAAGTCTCTCCTGTGGTTGCACCCAGCAACCTGGCCACCATGGAAGGCACTATTCGTGAACGGGTAATCAACATCCTGGAATCTCTGCCGCTGAATCAGGAATTTAACTGGGTCGACAAAGTATCCATCGAACTGACCACCCAGATGCTCGCTACCCTG
>JAGRIO010000163.1 GCA_020443225.1 Pseudomonadales bacterium | reverse complement strand
TGCAACTGTTCTGTCTGCCGGAAGTCAGGTTATTTGCATCTGATAGTGCCTGCCAGTCGCTTCCGGCTAGTTGCAGGTGAGTCTTCACTTACAACCTACACCTTTGGTACTGGTGTTGCCAGACATACATTCTGTCGGATTTGTGGCATCAAGCCGTTCTATGTGCCACGTTCAAATCCTGATGGTATCGACGTGAATGCGCATTGTCTTGATACGCCAGCCAACTCGATGACGGTCACCCTTTTTGACGGACAGAACTGGGAGCAGAACGCCCATGTGCTGGCGCACAAAAGCCAGGAATAAGGAAATAGCTTGAAACCGGGTCGGCAGTGGTTTTAATCTGCGGTGACGAACGCTGATAAGAACAGGTGCAACCATGAGTGAAGCCAGAGAAACCGTCGTCAATGTCGATCCCTATAGCATTCCCCTGGAAGATATCGACGTCTCCAATCCTACCCTGTATATGACCGATTCTCACTGGCCATATTTCGAGAGACTGAGAAAAGAGGCGCCGGTTCATTACTGCAAGAGTAGTCTGTTTGGTCCTTACTGGTCCGTTACGCGCTTTGAAGACATCATGGAAGTCGAGAAGAATGTTGAAGTCTTCTCTTCGTTTCCCACGATTGTTATTGGTGATCAGGACCCGGAATTTACCGTCGAGCAGTTCATCGCTCTTGACCCACCGAAACATGATGCTCAGCGCAAAGCGGTTACAGCGGCGGTCAGCCCTCACAGTCTGGCACAGATGGAGTCGCTGATCCGGTCGCGGGTTGCGGAAATCATGGATGGTCTGCCCATTGGCGAGCCGTTTAACTGGGTTGACCGGGTTTCGATAGAACTGACCACACAAATGCTGGCGACACTTTTTGACTTCCCCTTTGAAGACCGGCGCAAACTGACGTTCTGGTCAGACATGGCAACTTCGTCTGAGGAAATTGCCGGTGATGACTCTGTCAGTGCTGAAGAACGGCAGGCGGCGTTGATGGGGTGCATTGAAGAGTTCACTGCTATCTGGAATGAACGGGCAAAACAGTCACCGGAAGGTAAGCATGACTTTATTACCCTGATGGCCCATTCCCCGTCGTTTCAGAATATGCCGCCACTGGAGTTTCTCGGTAATCTGATTTTGCTGATTGTCGGTGGCAACGACACCACCCGGAACTCGATTTCAGGTGGTGTGGTGATGCTGAATGAGAACCCGTCAGAATATGCAAAACTGAAAGCCGATCCGACATTGATTCCCAACATGGTGTCGGAAATTATTCGTTTCCAGACGCCCCTTATGCATATGCGCCGAACTGCAACCCAGGATACGGTGCTGGGTGGCCAGCACATCAAAAAGGGTGACAAGGTCGTGATGTGGTATGTGTCTGCTAACCGTGATGACACGAAAATTGACCGACCGGATGAATTCATTATCGACCGGCCCAATGCCCGAAATCATATGTCCTTCGGCTTTGGGGTGCATCGTTGTATGGGTAACCGGTTGGCGGAAATGCAGCTGCGCATTGTGTGGGAAGAAATCATGCAACGCTTTGAACGGGTGGAAATGGTGGCGCCGCCGGAACGGTTGAAGTCTAACTTTGTCCGCGGCATCACGGATCTGCAGGTGGTCCTGCATCCTAAGGCCAGCTGAGTTTCACGGGTCTTTTGCAGCCTGTGATAGCGGGTTGTCAGGATCAACCGGGACTGATTTGCACAATCAGAGTGTAATAATAAAAAAGAGCAGGCAAGACCTGCTCTTTTTTTGTCTCAGACGGCTGAGTCGATCAGGATTATCGACCCCGGAATACAGGTTCGCGTTTTTCGACAAAGGCCTGCGCTGCTTCTTTGTGATCTTCCGTTTTGCCACAGTGGACATGGTGGGTGGCTTCCAGGTCCAGACAGTCATCCACTTCACCGTTCATAGCACGGTTCAGGTTTTCCTTCATATAGCGGTAGGCAACGGTTGGGCCATTGGCCAGCCGCTGGGCGATTTCCAGCGTTCTGGTCATCAGCTCTTCCGGTTCGCAGACCCAGTTGGTGAGGCCCAGCCGCAATGCTTCTTCTGCGCTGACCCGGTCAGAGAGGTAGTAAAGCTCTCTCGCCTTACCAGAACCTATCAGCTGGGTCATGAAGTAGGTGCCGCCATAATCACCTGAGAAGCCGACTCTGGCGAACGCGGTGGTCATGATGGCAGTTGAAGCCATTACCCGCATGTCGCAGGCCAGGGCCAGCGACAGTCCGGCACCGGCAGCAGCCCCGGGCAGGGCAGCAATCGTGGGTTTAGGCATTTTGAACAGCTTGCCGGCAGTGGCGCGCTGGTTGACTCTCTGGCGGTGAATAGCCTGGTCGATGGTGGTGGGTTCGCCGCTGCCTCGGTTGGTTTCATCCATGCCTTTGACATCACCACCGGCACAGAAACCCTTGCCAGCGCCGGTCAGCACAATGCATTTGACCTCATTATTGAGTTCCCAGTCGGCGAGCATACGACTGAGCGCATCATTCATGCCGCCAGACATCGCATTTCTGGCCTCTGGCCGGTTAAGGGTCAGTATGCCGACGCCGTTCTCAATAGTTGCGAGCAGGTGTTCGGTGCCTGTGTCGATATTTGCCATGTGCTGTCTCCCTCGGGTGAATAATATTGTCTGGCAACAATACAGGGAGTGGCTTTGACAAGGCAATGCCAGTCAGAGGGATTCCTGCTGGCGGTTACGAATCATAGCGGCAAACAGTAAGCCGATTTCGTACAGCAGCCACATGGGAATGGCGAGCAGTAACTGTGAAATAACATCGGGTGGTGTTAACAGCATGCCAACCACGAAGCAGCCGACGATGACATAGGGGCGTTTGTTTTTCAGGTTGTCGACGGTTGTGGCCCCGGTCCATACCAGTAGCAGGGTGGCGATGGGTATCTCAAAAGCCAGACCGAACGCAAAGAACAGTTTCAGCACAAAGTCCAGATAGCTGTTGATGTCGGTCATCACTGTCACCCCGGAGGGTGCAACGCTGGTAAAAAAGCCAAACACCAGCGGGAATACCACATAGAACGCAAAGGCGATGCCACCGTAGAACAGAACCACACTGGAAACCAGCAGCGGCAGGGCAATCTTTTTCTCATTGGAATAGAGCCCGGGTGCGATAAAGCTCCATGCCTGATGCAGGATGTAGGGAATGGCGAGGAAAATGGCCAGTACCAGCGTCAGTTTAAACGGCGTCAGGAAGGGGGAGGCCACTTCCGTTGCAATCATCGATGCGCCTTCTGGCAGGTAGGCTCTCAGGGGTTCTGAAATATAGCCGTACAGGTCATTGGCAAAGTAGAACAGCGGCAGGAACAGAATTAGCACTGCCACCAGACTGCGAAGAATCCGGCTGCGCAACTCTATCAGGTGTTCGATGAGAGGCTGACCCTCGTCAAGGGTTTCTTGTTTCGGTTCCGTCACTGTCTTTGGTTGCTGCTGGCTGCTGTTGTATGGGGGCTTTTTGCTGAGGCTCTGGTCTGATCTGATCAGTAACTTCCCGGTTCAGGTCGTTGGCTGAATCGCGAATCGTGTTCAGTGAACTTTCAGTGTCTTTGATTACTGCATTCAGTTGGTCTTTGGCTTCACCCAACTCTTTCAGGATGGATTCGTTGTGTAGCTGCTGGCGAATCTCGTCTGCGCCGATTTCGTTCTCGATTTCCATACGCAAATTGGTCAGAGAGCGGCGGAAACGACCGATCCACAGCACAATGCCTCTGACCGTTTCTGGCAGTTTGTCGGGCCCTATCACTAACAGGGCGACAATGCTGACCAGAATCAGCTCCGGAAATCCTATATCAAACATCGGGGATCAGGATTCCTTACGGGACTCAACCTTTTCCTGAGTGCCGGGCGTGACATCTTTCAGCGAGCTGTCTTCATCGGCTGTCAGCTTGTCTTTGTCGTCGTCGCTGTCCATGGCATTGCGGAAGCCCTTGATGGCACCGCCCAGGTCGTTACCTATATTTTTCAGTTTGGTGGTACCAAACAAGAGAACAACGATGACCAGAATGATCAGTAGTTCAGTGATTCCAAATGACATAGTGTTATCTCCGGTTCAGGATAGTTACTGCTGGCGCGAGGCCTTTTCTTCGATGCCGGAAGTTCCGAATCGTCTTTCCAGTTCATCCAGTAATTCTTGCGTATCGATATTCAGGTGGCTCAGCATCACCAGTGAGTGAAACCACAGATCAGCAGTCTCTTTTACCACTTCAGTATGCTGACCTGGCTGGCTGACGTCCTTGGCGGCAATAATAGTTTCAGTGGCTTCCTCACCTACTTTTTCAAGGATCTTGTTCAGCCCCTTCTGGTGCAGGCTTGCGACATAGGAAGCAGCAGGATCTGCGGACTTGCGGCTTTCCAGAACACCGGCAAGTTTCAGAATGATGTCGCTCACTTGTAAATCTCCTCAGGTGCTTTGATGACCGGATCAGTTGTCACCCATTCGCCATCTTTCAGAACCCGGTAAAAACAGGATTCGCGCCCGGTATGACAGGCAATACCGCCCAGCTGTTCGACGAGCAATGTTAGCACATCCCCGTCGCAATCCAGCCTGATCTCTCTGACTTGCTGATAATGTCCGGATTCCTCGCCCTTATGCCAGAGCTTCTGGCGTGAACGGGACCAGTACACCGCCTGACCGGTTTGTACGGTTCGGGCCAGTGATTCGGCATTCATCCAGGCGACCATCAGCACTCGCCCGGTTGTCTGATCCAGCGCAATGGCAGGGATAAGTCCGTTGACGTCAAAGCGAACGTCCTGCAACCAGTGTCGGTGTGTCATTTAATAAACATCCAGTAGATGCCGAAACTGCCGAGCAGGGACGAACCGACCATCAGCTCAGTGCCCGCTGCCATCCCGGCTGCGGGTAACAGAGCCAGAATGAAGGCCCCGAGCAGGGCTGAACCGCCAATGCGCATGCTGCGTTTTTGCTGCTGGCTGTCTTCCAGCGTGGTTTGCAGGGATGCGAGCAGGCGGGTCTGTCGCCGGTTGTTCTGTCCGAGAAGTTTCAGCTCGTTAATGGTTGCTGCTGCCAGACCTGGCAACTCTGGCAGGTGCCCGATGAGTCCTGGCACATGATCGCGCAGATTACGCAGCAGCCCGGTGAGCCCCATGCGGTTCTCCATCCAGCGCTCCATATAGGGTGCGGCGGTTTCCCATAAGTCGAGCTCCGGATAGAGCTGGCGCCCCATGCCTTCGATATTCAGCAGGGTTTTCTGCAACAGAACCAGCTGTGGCTGTACTTCCATATTGAATCGCCTGGCGGTCTGGAACAGGCTGATCAGCACCCGGCCAAATGAAATTTCACTGATGGGTTTCTGGAAGATGGGCTCACAGACGCTGCGAATGACTGACTCAAATTCTTTAATATCGGTATCAGAAGGTACCCATTCGCTTTCCACATGCAGGCGGGCGACTTCGTAGTAATCGCGATTGAAAAATGCCAGCAGATTACGCGCCAGGTAATCCTTATCGCTCTCGGTTAACGAGCCAATAATGGCGCAATCCAGGCCGATATAGGAAGGGTTTTCCGGATCACTGATATCGACGAAAACATTGCCAGGGTGCATATCCGCATGAAAGAAATTCTGTTCGAACACCTGGGTGAAGAAAATTTCCACGCCCAGATGGGCCAGCTTTTTCATGTTGACATGGCTGGCATGCATCTCGGCCAGGTTGGCCGAACTGATCCCGTAGATACGCTCCATGACCATCACGTCAGGACGGGTATAGTCCCAGTACACTTCCGGAACGTACAGTTTGCCGGAATTCAGCCAGTTCTTGCGCAGCTGCGTAGCATTGGCAGCTTCCAGTTGTAAGTTCAGCTCGTCGAGAATGGTGCGTTCGTAGTCCGCCACGATATCAACCGGGTGCAGACGACGCCCTTCTTCCCAGTTGCTTTCAATGAGCCGGGCCAGAAGGTACATGACCTCCAGGTCTTTCTGAATCACAGCTCTGATGCCGGGCCGAATGATCTTCACCACTACATCACTGCCATCCGGCAGTGTGGCACCATGAACCTGTGCCACGGAAGCTGAGGCCAGTGGCGTTTCGTCAAAACTCAGGAATAGCTCGCCGACAGGGGCCTCGAGACTGGTTTCTACAATCTCGCGGGCCAGTTGATTGTCAAAGGGAGGAACCTGATCCTGCAGCTTCTGCAGTTCGTCGGCCAGCACCGGTGGGAAGATGTCCCGGCGGGTCGACAGTATCTGACCGAATTTAACGAACACCGGCCCCAGTTCTTCGATAAACAGGCGGATGGAGACCTCAGCCGGCTCATTGGGGGCCGGGATGAGTTTCAGCGGTGCCAGCAGCACGCGCAGCCACCAGGGTAGCGGCAGAGCTGCCGGAATCAGTCTGTCCAGCCGGTGTCTGACGGCAGAAGAGGCGATCCTGATGATTCGCTTGATGCGCATAGGTTTAACCTGGCTTCACACCGGTATGGATGGCAGCCACCCCATTGATCAGATTGTGATACTGCGCACTTTGAAAACCTGCGTCGCTGAACAGCTCCCGCAGGGTTTCCTGGTCCGGGTGCATTTCGATGGACTCTACCAGGTACTGGTAGGAATCGCGGTCACCGGTAATGGCCTTGCCAACCGCGGGCCACAGGGAGGAAAAAGCTTTGTAGGCGGTGTTGAACACCGGATTCACCGGATGCGAAAACTCCAGCACCACCAGTTTGCCTCCAGGTTTCAGCACCCGCAGAATGTCTTTAAGTGCCTGTTCCTTTCTTGTCACATTGCGAAGCCCGAAGGCCATGGTAACGCAATTCAGGGTGTTGTCTGGCAATGGCAAGTGTTCAGCGTCTGCCTGCAGGTAGCGGATATTGCCAGCATAGCCGCGATCCAGCAGGCGGGTGCGGCCGGCACTGAGCATAGAGTAATTGATGTCGGTCAGAATGACTTCACCGGTAAGACCGACTTTGCGGGACAGCAGTTCGGTGAGGTCACCGGTGCCTCCCGCCAGATCCATTACCTGATGACCGGGGCGTACGGCAGTGAGTTCGACGGCAAAGCGCTTCATCAGCCGGTGACTGCCAAGCGACATGAGGTCATTCATCATGTCGTATTTGTTGGCGACGGAATGAAAAACCTGAGCGACATGTGATGCCTTTTCGGCGACCGGAACCTGGCGCCGGCCGAAGTGGGTCGTTTCTTCGCTCATTGTTTGCGCCTGCATCCTGATTCGTTAAATCGGGCATTTTACATGGGATTAGCTTTCAGCGCATGGAGAAGATCAGAACCACTGAAACCGGTGCTTCAGGGATACTTGCCTATACTGAAAGGATGATATTTTTCCTTGTTCCCGACTGTCTGTGGCGGTTCCGCTACAGAGATACCTTGCCCCTGAAGCTGCTCAGGCTGATCTTCATTGCAGTGCTGAGCGTCAGTGCCGGGGTGGTGCAGGCCGTCACGGTCAATGCCATCCAGTCTGGTACGGTACAAAGCACCGGTAATGGTGTGGTTACTGTCAATGTTAGCGCTGTGGACATGGCGAAGTCTCTGCTGGTGTTTCAGACCCGGCATCGCTCTGACCGACCTACGGGATCAACCATTCGGGGTGAACTGGCCAGTTCGACGGCGCTAACCTTCAGCCGGGCGACCAATGAAAGCAGCGTTATTGATATTCAGTGGTATCTGGTGGAATTTGCCAGTGGCGTCTCTGTTCAGCGTGGTACCGCGGTGCAGAGCAGCGCCACGACCCGGGTGAGTCTTCCGGTTTCCCTGGGCAGTCACAAACGTGCATTTGTTCTGATTTCCAAGTCAGTTGCCAGTACCGATGTGTCATTTGACGATAATGATCCGGTGGTGGCCGAGTTGGTCTCGGCTTCCCGTCTTGAGATCAGAGCTGCGGCTGCAAACAGTGCTCATGTTGTAGCCTGGCAGGTAGCAGAGGTAACCGATCGCAGCGCAGACGTGAGTCGGGGGTCGACGCGGCTGACAGACAACGGCGAGCGTTCGGTGACGGACGAGTTCCGCCCTGAAGTGGACCGTGCAAAGTCCTTGCTGCTGAGCAGCTGGAACAGTGCCGATTCTGGCAATGACATAGATGAGCGACTGATCACCGCCTTTTTTGATGATGCCAGTCATGTAATGTTCCGGCGTGGTGACAATGGCGGTGACGATGTTGATGAGATTGTCTACGAGGTGGTGAGTTTTTCAGATGGCACCAGCGTGCAGTCGGGCAACCTGCAATTTAATCCGGGAGAAACCAGCAAGACCGCGACGATCTCGGCGATAGATCCCCGTTACTCGTTACCCCTGTCTACGGTACAGGCCTATGGTGGCCAGGCTATGGGCAATACCACCTATTCCTCGGATGATGTGGTGGGTGAAAGTGCCTTTACCATGTCGCTGACCCCGAGCTCAGTGACTGTGACCCGCAGCAGTAGTATGGGAACCAGCCGTGTTGATTATCAGGTTGTCAGTTTTCCAGCGGCGGCTGGCGGCGGTGGTGGTGGTGGCGGGAGTTCAGCCTGTGCATCGATTGCGGCGGACTATCCCCTTTATAGCCAGTCATCAATTATCGTAGGAACCAATGGCCGGATAAAC
>JAGRIO010000162.1 GCA_020443225.1 Pseudomonadales bacterium | reverse complement strand
TCTCAGGTCGTGGCTCTGAGGTGATATGAAGCGCCTGTTGTTGCGCCGTTGGCGCCAGCGCCAGAGTGCGGTCACCCCTGCCTTCCAGCAAGCGAATGAGTACGCCATCCAGGCCGAAGAAAAAAGGCGTCTTGAACATGAAGCCGGCAATAATGTCTTTCCCGGATACCGGGTACAGTCCATCCCATGCCTGATCCGGGTGTTCCGCCGCGTAAAGGTTCACCCCCACCGCATAGGCTTCGGCAATGGCGCGGGTTGCTGCAGGCAGCTTTCCATAGTTGTTTTCAACCTGCGGCCAGATCCCCATCAGCTGAACCAGGTAATCTGTCGGGGCGGCACTCATACCCTGATAACGCGCCAGTACGCCACGGGTTGCGGCGATAACGGACTGCAGGGTCTCCAGGTCATCCTCAGCCTGCGCATATCCCAGACCATAGGAGGTATCAGCATCGGTGACACCAAATATATGCGGTACCCCCCACTCATCACGAATGATTTCAGCATCATAGGTCTTCGCATCAGCCAGTGCGTGTCGCAGCTTCTGATTGGCAGGCAATGGCGACCAGAGCCAGGCACCGGCTGCCAGCAGCAACAACAGAAAAATTCTTACGATCAGTACGCGCAAGGTTCACCCTCCCTCTTGAATGGCCCTGATTCTGCCACCCATCACTGAGGGTTAACAGAGCAATACACTTGCGGGATTGTTTCAGAGACAGAACATCAGGTGAGATTAAGAGATATGGCGGAAAGCAGCACAACGACAGCGAACAACCAGCGAATCCACTTGTCACCGACCCGGATTGCACGCAGGGAGCCGAAGTAGCCGCCCACGGACTTGCCTGCCAGCAGCGCCAGCCCGAGCGGCCAGTCAATAACGCCATAGCTGCCGAACATCACCATACCCACCAGCCCGATTGCCAGCCCTACCAGGGTCAGCAGGGCCGCGGTTTCGATGAAGCGTTTGCGGAAGATGAACAGCAACACGGCACTGCCGAGGCTGATGACGCCAGCGCCAATCAGAGTGCCCCAGATGCCAACGATAAACATCAGCAAATATCCCATTGCTCTGCGCAACGGTCCCGCCTCACCAGTTACCAGACCCGCATCTGGCTTCAGAAACAGGAACACCAGCAGCAGCAACAGCACAACGCTCAGTCCATGACGGATGAGTTGTTCATCCAGCGCCAGCAATAATTGTGCGCCGATGACACTGCCCACCGCGCAAACCACAGACAGGCGCAACGCCAGCTGCATGTCTATGGCTCCCGCTTTGCGAAATCCAGCCAGACCGCCCAGCCTTCCGCCAAGCATCGCAAACAAATCAGTGGCTATCGCTGTCTGAGGGCTGAGACCAAGGTGGATCAGACCTGGCGTCGTGATCAGTCCTACCCCACCGGTGGCCACAAACAGAAATGTTGGTACAAGCCCCAGCATGAAGGCAGCCACCAGCAGTAATGCATCAGCGGCCAGATCGGGAAACATATCGGAAGCGGGCTGTCGGGTTCAAAATACGGGGCCGTAAATCGTCAAATACGGAATGTCGTTAATGGGAACGGCGGATTACCTGAGGGTCCGGTACCCGGTTCAGTGAACGGCCATGATAAACCGTGCACTCAGACGAAATCGACACAGAAAACGTCTGAGCATCAGCTACAGAAACAGACAGCGGGAACAACTAAAAAGAAACGGCATCAATCCACCAGGAAGGACAGCGCTGCAGATGAACCATGCCGGCAAGGAACAAGTAATCGGGTGACACTGAGTAGCACCAGCAACCGGGGGCTGCAGGAAGCCTGATCAGAACAGGAACGGGGCAACCATGAACGCCGCAAACACGCTCAGGGCGAGCACACTACCGGGGTCAATTCGTGTATTTCGTATCGTCATGAACGGCATTCTAGAGAGATATGCCGGACCTCAGAAGTAACACTTTCTTACCAGAATATAACTGAATGGAATAACTCTGAACTAACCCAGAAACATCACCAGCCACAGTACCGAGCCCACCACAATGGCCCACAAAATCAGGCCCTGCACAATTGCCCGGCTGCGCAGTCTGACAATCACATCCCGGTTGATCTCAAAGCCAATCAGATACAACGCAACCACCAGCAACGCCTTACTGGTCATTTTCATTACCAGCAGCAGGGTATCGGGCAAGCTTACAAAACTGGCAAAAACCGACGCCGCCAGAAACCAGAGGATAAAGCCAGGTACCCGCAGCCGTGTGTCTGGTTTGCGAACGACGATACTGGCCACCAGCAACAGTGGAATCAGCCATAGCGTCCTGCCCAGCTTTACCGTCGTCGCGAGGCTCGCTGCCTCATTGCCGTAAATCGCCGCTGTGGCGATAACGGAAGAGGTATCATGAATTGCCAGCGCACACCAAAGACCAAATTGTTGCTGACTCAGTGCCAGTGCCTCACCCGCCAGCGGGAACAGAAACAATGCCAGACTATTTAACAGGAAAATCAGCGCGAGAGTTACTGCAGTCTGATCCGCTCTGGCACCGACGACGGGCGACAGGCTCGCGACCGTCGTTCCTCCACAAATAGCTGTGCCAGAGGTCACCAGCAGGCTGCTGATTTTCTCCACCCGGATCAGGTAGCCCAGAGCCAGCCCCAGTGCCAGCGTTATCAGCACGTAACCGCTGACAATCAGGCTGTAATCGCGGCTGATGGTCACGACCTGACCAATTGTCAGGCCGAAACCTAACAGCACAATGGCGGTCTGCAACGACAGCTTGCTGTACCTGCTGGCATTGGGTATCACTTCAACATTGGTTGCCAGCGCTATAGTTGCACCGGCCAGCAGACCTATCGCCGGATTTCCCAGCCAGATTAAGAGTGGCAGAGGTAACAAACCTGCTATCAGGCGTTGTCGGGGCCCGAACATTACATCACTCCCGGGTTGTAATTTTTATTCCCCGAAATTATATGCTTATAGCCATTAAATGTCGTCCCGGAAATGGCCACCAGTAACGGCTACTGAAATGCAGGCACGGAAAAGCATGTAGTGAAATGCAGGCACTGAAAAGCATGTACTGATAAGCATGTACTGCAAGTACCGCCGGTACCTCTGACTCTGATCGCGCCTCAGACAAGCTGTTTAATCTGCAATACGACTATTTCTCATACGAAGATTGCCCGGGTCAACCTGCCCTTCAGTCAGGCCGGAACCTTCAGCCGGTCTGCCTGGTTAACCAGGCTGCTATCAGGTCTGCAACGGAATCCCGGGCACCCACCGGGGTTTCCAGATAATGGTCGCCTTCAATAAGGTGCAACTCTTTGTCGGCAGAGCCCAGCCAGTTGTGAATATCCTCTGCATCACAGGGGAAAACGCCGGTATCTTCAAGACTCTGGATGACCAGCGCCGGCTCAGTGATGCGCCGCAGATGCAATTCACCCCGACACCACGAGTCTTTCAGACTCCACATCGACAGCCAGGTGCGCAGTGTACTGGTCAATCCAATTCCCCTCGGTGAGAAGTTCGCGGTTTCAGGATCACCTGCATAGCACCAGGCAGGTTTCCTGCCATTCGGATCAATGGTGGGGTCCATCAGCCTGAGGTCAGCCCAGGTGCGGTACATATTAAAGGCGCGGTCCCTCAGGCCAAGGGCTGCAACCCGTTGCAGTTCCTCATGACACCAGGCGGTCAGGCGGTCATTGCGGGCAATCTGCGCCTCTCTGTACTTATCGATAAATTCAGCTGAGTAGGGTGGGCCGTTGTCAGGGTTGTACATACTGAGCGCAGGATCATTACTGGCAGGGTCTGCCTCGTCAGTGATGGCAGGATCAAACCAGGCCGTCAGGACTTCAGGTCTGCCACCGTGGGCACATAATGAGATATAGAGATCAGCAGGTTCAATGTCGTTCAGGGCAGCGGGAAGTTTGAGCCCGGGTGTTGGTTTCATCGTCACACCTTTAGCCTGCGACTGATAAGCCGCCATCAGTGAACCACCACCCGAATTACCCAGCAACACGACCCGTTCAACTCCCGCCACTTCCTTCAGCCATTTCACGCCCTCTCCTATGTCTATCAGAGCATGCTCCAGCAGGAAGTGCGCCTCGTTACCGCGAAAACGCGTATTCCAGCCGAGAAATCCAAAACCTCTGGCCGCCATATACTCGCCCAGATAGTGCTCACTGAAATCAACGTTATAGTGAGTCGCAATCAGCGCTGTTTTCTCACCCCCTTGTGCCGGGTGGTAATAAAGCCCCTGACAGGGGTAAAAGCCCGCACCATTGCGGGGAGCGGTGGGTGAAGTCAGTGATACAAAAGTTCGTTGCCAGTTGTTCATCAGATTGATCTCTGCTTTTGGGTGTTACTGAACCAGCGACAGGCTGAGCCCTGCAAGTGAAGGTCTGACTGGCGGCCAGTCTGGTTGTACACCCAATTTCTTAGTGAGAGAATAAATTATCAAATAAATTGACAATTAACACGAGCCAGCAAGCCCAATGCAAGAGCAGGAACTGATCCGTACCATCTCTGAACTGGCCCCTATGATTGAAGCCCATGCTACTGAAGCAGAGCGCCAGCGTAAACCCGTTGACGCTGTCATGGCAGCAATTGAAGCCACTCAGGTCTACCGCTACTTTGTGCCGAAAAAATACGGCGGTTTCGAATTCAGTCTGGAAGGGTTTATGGAAATTGGCATGGCTCTGGGTACTGCTGACATTTCCACCGCCTGGGTGGTGACTTTCTGTATAGAACATAACTGGCTGGTGGGGTTGTACGACGAACAGGCTCAGGCAGATATTTTTGGTAAAAATCCTTACATTATCGCTCCTGGTACTCTGGCACCGCGAGGCAAGGCCAGTCCTGTTGAAGGCGGATATATGGTCAGTGGTCACTGGGAATGGGGCACCGGTGTCATGCATGCAAATTATGTGATGGTTGCTGCCATGACCGAGCACGCAGGTCCGCCGGAGTTCTGCATGTACATTTTGCCCCGCGCCGAAGCAGAGGTGTTGGATACCTGGCAAATGTCTGGCATGGTGGCGACAGGTAGCAATGATATTGTTATCAACAACAGGTTTGTGCCTGCCCACCTGCGGGTAAACCTGGCTGATATCCGCGCCGGCGACAGCCCTGGCGCCAGACTGCATGAGACCCCTGTCTTTCGTATGCCTATGTTGCCGGTGCTCGGTTTAACCGCGGCATCACCGGCGGTGGGATGTGCGCGTAAGGTTGTTGACCTGTTTGCCGAACGGGTGCGGGAGCGCACAGTTTACGGTTCCACAAGCAGGCAAAGTGATAACGCCCTGGCCCAGTCGCGACTCGGCCACCTGAAGGCCCGGATTACGACACTTGAAGGCACCCTGAAGCAAACTGCCAGAGACACCATGGCATGGGGCGAAAGCGGGCAGATTTGTCCGGAAACAGAGCGGGCTCATTTGCGCGTTCGTATTGGCCACATAGTCCGGGAAGCCAGAAACATCGTCCGCGACGTGATCGAAGCCAGCGGTGCTCACGCCCACAATCTTTCAAGTCCGCTACAACGGGCCCTGCGAGACCTGGAAACCCTGTCGTGCCACACGGTTTTTGATCTGGATATTGCGACGGAATCCTATGGCAGATTGTTACTGGGCTTACCCGCCAGTTCGCCGGTCTGAATAATCAGGCAGACCAAGACAATAAAAATAACCAGCAGGACAGGTGTTGAATAAATTCTTGTTCCTGTCGCACATCTGGTATCTGCCATAGAAAGCAGCGTGTCCTGCCCCATCCAGGGACATTCACTTATAATCGACCACTGACAATAGTGTGGTAACCCTCTATGCGTAACAGACAGCAACCTCTGAAAACCTTTGCAGGGTTGGTGAAAGCCCTTGACTGGTATGATGTGAGCCTGCAGACAATTCTTGAGGAACTCGGCCTCGAACCTGTCAACCGGACGCAATCCATGATCCTGACCCATATCGCAAGTGGCGTAACCAGACCAACCGACATTGCCCGCGAAATGGGCACTACCCGCCAGAACATTCACGCCATGGCCAGGCTGTTGGTAGACAGAAAGGTCCTGAAACTGGTGCCAGACCAGAATGACAAACGCTCTAAGCAATATGCATTTTCAGAGGATGCGATGGAGTTGCGGGATACCGTGCTCAGGGTGCTGAGCTGGCTGGACAAGAAGCTCGCTGACCGCATCGGCCCGGAAACCATGGCCGAAATGCAGAGAGCTTTAACGGCCGACTGGGGCGACTACATTACCGAACCACCCGCCAGGCTGAAATAATCAACCTGACTCGCCCCCTGGATTCAGGCGCCAAACTTTTCATCCATTGCCCAGATTTTGTCAAATCCCAGCACCTCGTTCAGACCATTGATGTTGTCTACATCTGCTTCAACACCGGTTGACTGCAACTGAGCAGCAGCACGACGAATACCTGTCAGCGCAGCCCCTAACAGATAAACCGGATGAATGATGATCTGATAGCCAATATCGAACAGAGCTGAATCTGACAACAAAGGGGTACGGCCACCAGCGACCATATTGGCAATCAGCGGCGTCTGTGGAAAACGTTCACAGATAGCACGCATCTGATCCTCTGATTCTGGTGACTCTACAAACAGAATATCTGCACCCACCTCAACATAGGCTTCAGCACGCCGAAGCGCTTCATCGAGACCATGCTCGCTAAGTGCGTCTGTCCGGGCAATGATCTGAAAGTCATCACTGGCGCGGGCGGCAGCAGCAACAACAATCTTCTTCTTCATATCATCGATAGCGATCACTTTGCGGTTTCGGGTATGACCACAGCGTTTGGGAAATTCCTGATCTTCCAGCTGAATCGCATCTGCGCCAGCTGCCTCATAACCGGATACGGCCCGTTCTACGTTGTGCAGTCCACCAAAACCTGTATCACCATCAGCGATCAGACAGGCGTCAGTGACTTCAGTTATGCTACGAACCCGCGCCACCATCTCACCGTAAGAGGCAAAGGCCGCATCAGGTAAACCAAGCAAACTCGCATTAACGCCATAACCTGTCATGTACAACACAGGAAATCCCATCTGGTCGGCAATTCGCGCGGAAAAAGGGTCAAAAACACCGGGGGCGGAAATCTTCTCACCCTGTTGTAATCGTTCTCTGAGATTCACCACTCTGCTCTCACTTCACTTTGGTTACGGATGATGCAAGCCTGAATCTGACGACCTGACCTGCCTGCTAAGCTATTTATTCTGACGCTGCTCCAGCGCCTTCACCAGGGCAGTCAGGGTCGCGTTGACCGGCGCCGTCAGTCCGACTTTAGCGGCCTGCTCTGGCACGGCACCATTGATCACACCGACTTCACTGAACCTGCCTGCCTGCACATCAAGCAGAACCGAAGGTTTGGCATCTGGCATGCGGGCGGCGAAATCTCTGACATGCTGAACCGGGTCAGTCACGGAAACAGCAACCCCAAGCGCACGGGCAATCTGCCAGGCTTCGGTGGCGGCATCACGGCTAACCTGGCCAACGACAGGATCATCCATCACCTCACCCACTGTCATGCCGGTTAATGCGCAAGGCGCACTATAGGCCACATTACAGATCAGCTTTTCCCACTGCATCGCCTCAATATCATCTGCCAGCAGGGCATCGAAACCAGCGTCACTGAACAGACCGACAACCCACTTAACACTATCGTTATCAAGCGCTGCACGGGCTCCCATGCGAATAGCCTTCATCGCATTATGATGGGCATGCCCAGGTGCCTGCAACGAAGCTCCGAAGCCTTCGGCCACGCCGACTATTAATCTGTCCCCGCCGACGACCGATGCCACCTTGTCAGCGCTGCCGAGCCCGTTCTGAATCGTCAGCACCAGAGTATTCTCAGTGAGATGGGGAACCACTGATTGCGCTGCTGCTTCAGCGAACGCGCCCTTGACCGCAAGAACAATGAGGTCTGCTGACTGATTTAGCGATCTGCCAGCTTCAATACGAACGACTCTGTCGCCGCTCGCCCCGGTCACCCTCAACCCCTGACTGGCAATCGCCTGGACGTGAGCGTCGTCGGTATCCGCCACAACAACGTGATTTCCGGCACTGGCCAGCAACGCAGCATAAACAGAGCCCATCGCGCCGCACCCGACAATGGCTATTTTTGGCATCACCGATATCCCCGTATATTTTCCGTTAGCGAATGCAGGCTGGGTTGCAGTTCCGGCTTCAGCTCCAGACCAAAGCCAGGTGCGTCCGGTACCGTAACACAGCCATCCGATACCCCGCACTCAGACGAGTAACCACCAAAAGGCTGAAAAACCCCGGGGTAAGCCTCACAGCCACCAAGCCCGAGGCCCACTACAATGTGCAGATTTATCAGATGTCCACCATGGGGGTAACATTGCAAACGACTGAAACCATCGGCTTCCAGCTGATTGATCATTCTCAGATACTCTGTCAGGCCATAACTAAGCCCAGGGTCCATCTGAAAGATATCAACATTCCTGCGCATACCACCGTAACGCAAAAGATTTTTCGAGTCGGCGGCGCTGAACAGGTTCTCTCCGGTGGCAACAGGCTGCGGACACTGGCCGGTCACGGCCTGATTCAGGGCATAATCAAGCGGGTCACCC
>JAGRIO010000161.1 GCA_020443225.1 Pseudomonadales bacterium | reverse complement strand
TTCCTGTAACCCCAGTGACATGCCCAGCCGTCAGGATAGGCCCGCTCCATCAGAAAGGCATTTTCAGGCACGACAATCTCCCGACATTCGCTGCCCTTTTTCATGTAACCGGTCACACAGGACCAGCCAAAACGTTCCATTCTGGCATTAGCAGGCATACTGTCTGCCTCCGCAAAACTGACAGCAGGCAGGCATACCCCAGCCATCAGCAACAGCAAGAAGCCCAGTCTGAAAGTTGACGACATGCGACGAAGGTCACGGTCAATAGCAACCGCGGTCAAAGCTGGCTGACAAATATGAGGATGGCCGGCAGGCACAAGACAACACGGTTCACGGGGAGCCGTTTCGATCAATAAAGGGGAAGACATGGCTGGGCTCTTGAAGGGAAGACATGATTGTCTGCCAGAGCGATATGGGGGCACTTGCTTAAATTACAACTGCGCCTCGATAAAGTCGGTCATAGCAAGCGCATATCCCTTGCTGCCTGCAAAAAAATATTGAGGAAGGGAAGCTCATAACCCTTCCTCAAAAGTTACTCAAGTACTTCTTACTGCCACTTATAAGTCACTTCAAGACCTATCAGTCGCGGCTCGGAAACCTGACCGGTTCTTCTGAATCCCTCCGATTCACCATGAGCTTCAAGCTGGCGAATGCCGATTTCATCCATAACGTTATTCACGAAACCGGTGATGATTAAGTTCTCATCATCACGGGTCCAGGTAGCCCGCAGATCGACTCTTTCGTAACCTGGTGTGGAGTCAAGACTGTCTTCAAAGGGTGTGTGATAAACCTTATCGATCCAGCTGAAGTTAGCCAGCAGTTCCAGATTGCCACTGCTCATGGGCATGGTATAGCTGGCATAGGCAGAGCCTTTCGATTCCGCGACATTCAGCAATTGATTACCATTCAGGTTGTAGGTAATCGACAGCGCATCAAACAGACTGTTAGGTACTCTGGGGTCGGCAGTGTTGGAGAGAAAAATATCCTCATCATATTCGCTCGGCGTGTAACTGAAGTTACCACCCAGCGTAATACTGTCAGTGGCCAGCCAGAGCACTTCTGCCTCAAACCCTTTGATGTTCGCACCAGGTGCTTCCAGTACCGAGGTAGTAATACCGCCAGTAGCAGATGGCTCTGCACCGAAGGTATGAATGTTTGAGTAGTCATACAAATACAACGACGCATTGATCTGCAGTGTGTTATCCAGATGCTGACCTTTATAACCCAGCTCATAGGCAATCAGTTCTTCCGGATCATAAGTTGGTGTAAAGCTGAAGAACCCCAGGTTGTAACCGCCAGCCCGATAACCCGTCGTGGCGTTCAGATACCACATGATGTCGTCGGTCATCTGCCAGTCAAGATTCACCCGCCAGGTCAGTTCAGTATCTTTCCGTTTCTGCCAGCGGTATACCGACAGACTGGCAGGCACACCCGTAACCAGAATATGGGTATTGCCCGTGGGTTGCAGCGTTACAGGATCAATAGCACCTCGTGCCACGTTGAGGTCATACAGCGAACCTTGCCCTGACAAAGCGATGGGTATATAGGCCTCGGAATAGCGAAACAGATTTTCCTCGCCATACACTTCATCAGAGGCGTAACGTAAACCTAACGTCAGGGTAAATTCCTCATTGATATTCCAGACGCCCTGAGTGTAAGCCGCAAAGGCGTCCCGCTCAGTCTTGGTGGAATACAACAGATCCGTGGCGACTGTATCAGGTCCGTGCCGGACATTATGCGTTCCTCCCTGATCACCAGACCAGGGTCCGATGACAGCCTGAGTTACGGCTTCAGGCGCACCCGGGTTTGCGTCACGGGCAGTATACAGATTGACCATATCAGCACGGAAAACCGGTGAAACCGTAGCCAGGAAGGCCGCCGCTGCTACAGAGTACGGATCTGCGTCCCGGAACTGTGCCTGCTGCGCCTCACTGTAATAGTCACCCCGCTGATTAATGGTAGCGTCATAGAAAAAGATACCACTGGTCAGACTCAGGTCTTCATTGATATCCCAGAACGCCTGTATTTCATGAGAGTTGTATTCCGCCTCATGGTTAACATAAAACTGACGGTCTGAAGCGGTATTGAACGTTGATTCATCATCTGTAATTCGTTCATACAAAAGATCATTCAGACCCAGAATGTATTTCAGTGTCAGCGAATCCGAGACATCCCAGGTGAGTTCTATCTGGTTACCCTGCTGGTCAAATAATTCATAGCTCGCACCCTGAGTGACAGCGCACAGATCATCCCCTTTTATGTCATCGCGGTCTGTAAACAAACACGCTTTCGGGTCCTGTGGCGCCCCATAGCCATAGTTAGGAAAACCCACTGCTGGCTCGCCAATGGCACTTTGCTGCGGATCAACACCTGGCCTGATGGGTTGAGCTTGTACCGTGGCACCCGTTATGGGATGCGTAAAGGTATAAACCGGCGTGTTCGCTGCCAGCCAGCCTCTGGCCAGTCTGTCAGGTTCAGTCGGGTCTATCTCACGATAGCCGAATGAGTAGCGACTATAATCACGGGACAAACCGTCGACAGATTCACCGCGTAGTACAATCAGTCCGCCGCCATCTGCACCGCCCATAATCCGGTCTACATCTGCCTGATTAGAGCGCAGATTAACGGTGATATCGTCCGTTGGACGCCATTCCAGCTGAACGGCGATATTGCGTTCGTCGCCACTGTCCAGGTCCGGTCCCTGCCCCTTCTCTTCAACCCAGCCATCATGATTACGGGTTGAAAAAGTCAGCCGGCCACTAAGCTTATCGTCTATCAGTGGACCGGAAACGACCCCATAAAGGTCCTGACTTCCGAAGGTACCGACAATGGCTTTTACTGCCGCCTCAAATTCATCAGTGGGCTTTTTGTAAATAAAATTCATCGCCCCGCCGACAGCATTACGACCGTACAGCGTTCCTTGCGGCCCCCGCAGAATTTCAACCCGCTCTATGTCCCACAGAGAACCGATCGTTGCGGTGTACAGATCTTCGGAGTAGACATTATTCATATAGGTTGCAACACCAGGGTCACCACCGAGGCTACGAAAGTTTCTGCCAACCCCCCTCACTGAGGCGTCATAAGGCAGAATCACTGTCGCTGGCACCATGTTCTGCAAGTCTGACTGATTTCTGATACCAAAATCATCCAGTGCTTCCGATGTAAATGCAGTAATAGAGATCGACGTATCCTGAACAGAAGACTCCTGCCGTTCGGCAGTGACAACCACTTCTTCGATTTGTCTTTTCTGGGGTTTCTGATTTTCCGCCAGCAGTGGCGAAGATGAAAGTGTAATGGCGAATGCCAGTACAGAGATGTTATAGCTGATATCGCTAGCCATATTTGTAACCTCATTTTTATTATGATTTGTTTTACAACCGCTAATTATCAGTACAGCTCTTTCTGATGCTTTTGACAGTATTACCGGGAAAGTCAGATTGCAAGCGATCCAACAACATCCACTAGTACTATTTGGTGATAAGAGCACCAGCCTTTGATTACTTTTTCGATGCGTTATGGCAAAAGCACATCACCTGACCGGACGTTTCAGCCTCTCAGTTAAGATGATTTTCCTCTGAGACAGTGTGAGGTTGTTGGCAGGCTCTCGAAGAGAAACAAACCGGATGCCAGTCACCATGCTGATATTGTTATGGCTCGCGTCTTTGAATATCCGGATAAACTGATGCTAAAACGCCGGGCAATTCACCTCAGACAGATTTTACAAAGGTGCAGGTAAAGGGTCATCGATCCACCAAAGGAAAAAGCCTCTGGAGTACTGGTCAGAAAACACTCAGAATTTGAGCGCTGCAACAATACTGTTCAGCGCTCGCTGTGCTTCGCTGACATAGACTTCTACGCTACCACCCGGAATTTCTTTGATACCAGCCTGCTTACGGAGCAATTCCTCGTAATTACCGGTGACTTCAGGAATCAGCGCCTGAATTTTCTGAAGCTGACGGGCAATCTCCTCTGGCTTGCGTACCCAGGTTTCAATAAACACGCCTTCTTCAGGTTTTATCTCCACCGGAAACGTCCATTTAGCAACCAGACTGTTGAGATTTTCACACCATTCTTTGGGTGCCTGCTGACTGAGTTGAAAGTACAGATAGATACAGGGGTAATTGAGGATCTGCGGTGGGCGCTCAGGATCGAGACCGATGATGTGTAGCTGGGTGATGTCTTCCATGGTTGCGCCTCCTGGCGGTGACCGACACAAATGGCGGACACCACCTGCGCCGCAATTCTACGCCACTTAACCCGCACATTGCACAGGCAATCGGAAAATTTAATCTGAAACCATGCGCTGGCCGTTACTAACGATCGGGAACTGTCTCTGTGGATCATTCTGCGCGACAGGCAGCTTCCCATCATCCTGAAGCATGACGGAATCACCGTGAGCATACTGCAGAATATAGGATTTACGGGTTTCGGCAGTATGATTAGGGCCGGTGCGGTGTGGCGTAAGAGATGAGAACACCACGACATCTCCAGCACGCGCCTCCACCGGGATGGCACCTTCCATGCCATCAAGGCATTGCCAGCCCAACTCAGTCTTCCAGTGATTCAGCGTCCCCATCCTGTGAACCCCTGGCATCACCCAGGGGCAACCATTTTCTACTGTGGCATCGGTCAGCGGTACCCAGCAGGTCAGGTAATCCTGTGGCTCAACAAAATTGTAACCATTGTCCTGATGCCAGGGGAATTCTTCCTGGCAACCGGCTTTTTTATACACGGCCTGATCCCAGTACAGCCTGGCATCTGGCCCCAGCAGATCAAGACACAAGTCCGCGAATACAGAATGAAGGGCGAACTGCTTAGCCACCTCACTGTCTTTTACTGCGTGCAGTGCAAATGTCAGCTCATCTGCACGCGCAATGTACTGGCGCTTGTCATTCAGCGTACGCAGATATTCATTGACCTTTGCTTCCAGCGGATCAATCACAGCGGCGACCGCCGCCAGCGTATCCGGACTGAAAGCATTCTCCAGCAGGAAATAGCCGTTATTGTTCCAGCTATCCGCTTGCTCCCGGCTGATTCGCCGGAACGGGGGGAGCGCATCGTGCCAGTCAAACGAGGTATTCAGTGGATGTCGCTTCAGTGTCATATCAGACTCCGGCAGGTCTTTACCCTATGCCCCAAGCATTTCAGAACCCTGTCAGCAGAGCAATGAAAATTACCATCGCCGCGCATGAAAAATGACTATATCAGCATCTCATTAATTTGCCCTGATGAAACAGAAGGTAGTTACGATGGAAAACCTGGCGTATTGGTTTGGATGGTGCTGTTCACTGGCAGTGTCAGCGATATTTCTGGTGGGTGCAAAAGTACAGTTCAGCTGGGACAGTGTGGTTCACGCTGCCAGTTCCGTCCCACAATTACCGGACTGGACCCATAAGCCCACGGCTGTTTCACTGGTGGTAGCAGCGCTCTTACATCTGCTTCCCTACCCGGCATTCGCTACTCTGGGTGCGATTATCATGACCGGCATGCTGGGAGGGATGATTGGTACACTGCTGCTTCAGGACAATGCAATGTGGTGGACCAGGGCCATCATGGGATTATTGCCCTGGCTGGGTCTCTATCTGCGTTGCGCTGACTTTAACAACCTGATGAGCTTCTGGCGCTGAACGCCGGTGCTGCCGGCCTGAACCAGACCGGCAGATTGCGTTCAACGGCAGTCAATCAGCTTACTTGCGCTTAAGTTTTACCGGCAGATGGGTATAACCATTGACGAATGATGAAAAAGTCCTGGAAGGCTCAGCCTGAACTTCGATTTTTTCAAACCGCGGCAGAATTTCTTCCCAGAGGATGCGCAGCTGCAATTCAGCAAGCCTGTTACCCATGCAGCGATGGATACCAAAGCCGAAAGACAGATGCTGACGGGAATTAGGTCGTTCAATGTCCAGAACATTGGCATTCTCAAACACGGATTCATCGCGATTGCCAGAGGCATACCACATCAGAATCTGATCCCCTTTCCGGATCTGCTTGCCACGGATTTCACAATCATTGTTAGCGGTCCGGCGCATATAGGCGAGCGGCGTCTGCCAGCGGATCAGTTCTGCCACCATCTTTGGAATCAGTTGCGGATTGGCGATCAGCTTGTCGTATTGTTCCGGAAACTTGTTCAGTGCATAGACGCTGCCAGACATGCTGTTCCGGGTGGTGTCATTTCCGCCCACAATCAGCAGCAGCAAATTACCCAGATAATTCATGGGCGACATATCCCGGGTGTCTTTACCGTGAGCCAGCATCGACACCAGATCACTACCGGGCTTCTGCAGCCGCTCCTCACGCAGGCGGGTGAAGTAATCGAGACAATCAAGGAATTCCTGACGACGTTCTTCTTCAGATTCAATAATGCCGCCGGGCTGAGGAATCGCAAAGGTGACATCTGACCAGCGGGTCAGCTTGCGTCGATCATCAAAAGGAAAATCGAATAGTGTGGCGAGCATCATGGTCGTCAGCTCGATAGAAACTGTATCCACCCAGTCGAAGGTCTCATTCTCCGGCAGGGAATCCAGCACCCGGCAGGTACGCTCACGGATCAGGGGTTCCAGTTCCACCAGATTGGCCGGTGCGACTACACCCGTGACCGTCTTTCGCTGTACATCATGAACCGGCGGATCCTGCGCAATAAAGGTAGTAATGCCCAGCGCCCCTTCCGGCAGTTCGGCATCGGTCGGTAATCCCAGCGTAATGCCATGGGCAGAGCTGAAATTCTGCCAGTCAGAATCCACCTTCTTGATGTCCTCATAACGAGTCAGGGACCAGAACCGGCCATTACCCTCAGTCTGGTTGAAGTGCACCGGATCTTCCGCCCGCAGTCTTTCGAAATATTCGATCCAGCGGTGCTGGCTCCACAAACTGGCATTAACAGGCATGATGTCTTCAACGGGGATGTCGTAGGCAGAAGGAATCTCTACCGTTTCAGCAGTTGCTTCACTCATAGATCTGACTCGGTTTTCATTACACGTGAGCGCACTATTGTAGCCGTTTCAGGTACTAAAGCCAGTGGCGCCAGATTGCTGAACCGGCACCCTGACCATTCGTGACTGGTCGTCGCTGACAGAGTGTCGTAACATCGGCAGCCAGATTGAGGTCCGGTCCGGCTCCTGAAATGACCGGCCAATTGTTTAGTTGCCGTAGAAGAGTCTGCCATGAACGCCACTACAGATCTGCCACCCACCATAAACGGTACCGTGGCACCCGGGTTTGAATCCGTCAGAGCATTGTATGAATACAATATGCAAAACCTCGCTGAACAACACACTCAGTTGTGTGTCTATCATCGCGGTGAAAAAGTGGTGGACCTGTGGGGCTCGGCCTGCGAGCCGGATTCCTTCAGCCCCGATTCCCTGATCAACGTTTTCAGCAGCGGTAAAAGCCTTGAGGCGATCGCCCTGGCCAGTCTGGTGGATAAAGGTCTGCTCGACTACCAGGCCAGAGTGTGCGACTACTGGCCGGGCTTTGCCAGCAATGGCAAACAGGCTGTGACTGTGGCCGATCTGATGCGCCACGAAGCAGGACTCGCTGCGCTGGATGGATCCATAAACCCGGTTGATCTGCACACTCACAACCTGAAAGAAAACCGTGTAGGACAAATTATCGAACAACAGGTTCAGCGATTTCGCCCCGACAGCCCGAGGGAATATCACGCCATCACCCGTGGCTGGATCGTCAATGAGTTGTTTCGCCGGGTTGACCCGAATGGTCGCACCATTGGGGAATTTCTGCAGGAGGAGCTCAGCGGGCCGCTGGGGGCTGATGTCATGATTGGCGTGCCCGAAGACCAGCTTAGCCGGGTCAGTAAGGTACAGGTACTGAGTCTGGGCTACCAGTTCGCGCAGAGCTTCCGACCCAGATTACTGAACCGCAGGACCGAACATAATATCTTCGGTCTGGTAACAAAAATCGCCCGTATGGCACCGAACTTCCGCAAACGGTCTGCCAGCAAAGTGCCACCGCCTTTCACGGGTATGAACAGTATCGGGTTCTTCAATCACCCGGATATTGTGCGTGGTGAATCACCTTCGGCGAATGCCAACTGCACCGCCCGGGGTCTGGCCCGTGTTGCGGCGATGATGGCTCAGGGCGGCGAGTGGCAGGGCAAGCGCTTTCTGAGCCAGGCAACCTGGGATGCACTGCATGACGAACCCGTCGAGGCGGACATGCTGTTCGGCAGGACCACCTTCACTCAGGGTGGTGTAGCTCACTTCAACACCATGGATCGCAACAGCAACATTCACGAACGGGCACTGAACCATGGCAGGGAAGGATTCTACGGCTGGATGGGTCTGGGCGGTTCCATATTTCAGTGGCATCCCGGGCAGCAGATCGGCTTCGGATATGTTCCGACCTCACTGAACGTCCTCGATTTTGTCAACGAACGTGGCAAAGCCTATCAGACAGAAGTACTGAGGTGCGTTGAACAACGCAACCGGCAAACCGCTGTCTGATTACCTGTCGTTTGATGCGCTGTGCATGCACGCCGCCTGACGCCAGTTATCCCGGCTTTGATATGGCCTGTATATGGCCTGCGGTGAATTAACCTCAGGAATCTGCGATCCGGCGCAATAAATGTGCAGCAACCAGATCACCAT
>JAGRIO010000160.1 GCA_020443225.1 Pseudomonadales bacterium | reverse complement strand
TCGCCTGTGCCTGCCCCGGATCAGTGGCTGGAAGATCAGCAACCTCTCTGCTGTTGTCAGGGCAAGGCACTGCACACACCGGGTCACACGCCCGGGTCAATGAGCTTCTGGTTCGCTGATCATCATCTGCTGATAGCAGGGGATACGCTGTTTCAGATGGGAATCGGCCGTACTGACCTGCCTGGTGGCAATGCGAGGGAGATTGAGCGGTCGATCTCGGAAACGCTGTTCGGGCTGGAAGGGGATGCGCTGGTGGTCACCGGCCACGGGCCCTCAACTTCGCTGGATTTCGAGCGCAGGGTAAATCCTTTCTTCGGTCAATTCTGAATAACACAGTCTGTCCTGCCGGTCTTAAACCCTGACAGTGATTAGGCTACAATGCGTGACTCGCGATGCGGTACCTGAATTTCATGGCAAGCTTCCCCAAACGTTCCCTTATTCCCGTGCTTTGTGCACTCCTGACGCTTGGTTCCTGTGCGTCAGTGACCAGCAGCATCACCGCCGGACTGGCAGATGACCTGGCTGCCAGCATCATGAACAGCAATGATATTGATACGGTTCGTGAAGGTATTCCGGCTTATCTGATCATGATTGACAGCTTTCTTCGCGGCAGTCCGGATGATGAGAATCTGCTGGTGGCAGCCTCCACGCTGAACGGTGCGTTCAGCAATTTCACTGATGGCGACCGGGCCCGTCTGCTGACGGAAAAATCACTGCACCTGGCTGCTCAGGCGATCTGTGTATACGACGATGACTATTGCGGGCTGCAGTCCATGGCGTTTGAGGATTTTCAGCAGGTAGTTGACGGCATCGACAGCGATGCCATGTTCGTTGCCTATCCGCTGGGGGTTGCCTGGACCGGCTGGATACAGACCCACAGTGATGACTGGAATGCGGTGGCCCAGCTTTCCCGGGTCAAATATCTGATGAACCATCTGATAGTGGTGGACGAATACTGGGAGATGGGCGGGCCTCACCTGTATATGGGGGGACTGGAAACCGTGCTGCCGGCCTCCATGGGCGGACGACCGGAACTGGGTCGCGAGCATTTTGAACGCGCGATTGAAATTGCCCGGGGTGATTACCTGATGACCAAGGTGGTCTATGCCGAGCAGTATGCCAAACTGACCTTTGATAAAGCACTGTATGACCGTTTGCTGACTGAAGTGATCAGTGCTGACCCTGAAGTGGAAGGCATGACACTGACCAATACTCTGGCGCAACGGCGCGCCCGCGAGTTGCTCGCGGAATCTGATGACTATTTTTAATCCGGGAAGAATTGCATGACAGGACGAGTTTTACTGAGATGTCTGCCACTGATGGCGCTGTTACTGATTGTCGCAGGTCCCGTTGCACAGGCAAAAACCTTCAAAATAGCGACTGTTTCACCGGATGGTCTGGGGTGGATGAAGAAACTCCGGGAAGGTGTGAAAGAGATCGAGAACCGCACTGAAGGTCGGGTCAAGATCAAGCTCTATCCTGGCGGGGTGCAGGGCGATGACTTCACGGTCCTGCGTAAAATGCGTATCGGTCAGCTGCACGGTGGCGCTGTTGCTGCCAGTACACTGACCCGCTTTTATCCGGATCTGCAGGTTTACAATCTGCCGCTGCAGTTTCGTACTCAGGAAGAAGTGGATTACGTCAGAGAACGAATGGATCAGCGCATCATTGATGGCCTGGCTGAAGGTGGCATGGTTTCTTTCAGCCTGACTGAGACAGGCTTCGCCTATATGCTTACCAACGAGCCGGTTGCCGATATTGAAGACCTGAAGAAGGTCAAGGCATGGGTACCGGAAGGTGACCCGATTTCTGCCAGGCTCATTCAGTCGTTTGGCATATCACCCATTCCGCTGGGCCTGCAGGACGTGCTGGCGGGGCTGCAGACCGGCCTGATTGATGCGGTCGCCGTACCCCCCATTGTGGCGCTGGCGCTGCAGTGGCACAACCATGTGAAATATGTGACCCGCCTGCCATTGCTGTATATCTACTCCATGCTGGCGATGGATCAGAAAGCCTTTAACTCCATGTCTCCGGCGGACCAGCAGGTCGTGACTGAGGTGATGAACCGGGTGTTTGCTGAGGTCGATGCCGACAACCGGCTGGATAACCGTAAAGCCTATGATGCGCTGATTGCACAGGGGATTCAGGAAGTGGAGCCAACGTCAGAACAACTGGAAGCCTGGCGTGCCAAAGCAACTCAGTCTGTTGATGAGCTGGTTGCGGCCGGGGAGATTTCCAGTGAGAGTCTGACCATTCTGAGGAAGTATCTGCAGGAATACAGGGCCGGGCAGGGGAACTGAACGCAACCATGGGATTCATCCGCTTTCTGCACCGGGTTGAGGATGGATTCCTGGTGACATCGTTGCTCACTATGTTGCTGCTCAGTCTGGGGCAGATCTTTCTGCGGAATTTCTTTGACACCGGGGTGCTGTGGGCAGAATCTTTCTCGCGCATGCTGGTATTGTGGGTTGCCATGCTGGGTGCGATGGTAGCCACCCGGGAAAGCCACCACATCGCCATCGATGTGATATCGCGTTATCTGCCTGCTTATGCCGAACGGACCATGGCAGTAGCTACCAGTCTGTTTTCCGCAGTTATTACCGGTCTGGCGGCCTGGTACAGCTACGAATTTGTGTCTTACGAATATCTGGATGAAACCATTGCATTCGCTGATGTCCCTTCCTGGGTCTGTGCCGCCATTCTGCCATTCGGATTTGCGGTCATCTCGCTGAGATTCCTGACCAACGCCATCCGCTTTGCTTTCAGGATAGAAAAATGGGATCACTAGGCAGCGGCATTCTGGCATTGCTGGCGCTGCTGGGCACGCCGCTTTTTGTCGTCATTATGGCGGCTGCCATGCTGGGTTTCTATTTCGCAGAGATTCCCCTCACGGTCATTGCCATTGAAGTTTACCGGTTGATCGACACGCCCTTGCTCCTGGCATTGCCTCTGTTCACCTTTTCCGGTTATGTATTGGCTGAAAGCCAGTTATCCACCCGGCTGGTGACGCTGACTCAGGTTTTCCTTGGCTGGATGCCTGGCGGTCTGGCCGTCGTTTCATTTGTGACCTGTGCGTTCTTTACCGCCTTCACCGGTGCCTCCGGTGTCACCATTGTGGCCGTGGGTGCACTCTTGTTTCCGGCCCTGGTAGAAGCGGGTTACCGGGAGAAATTCAGTCTGGGACTGGTGACTACCTCAGGCAGTCTCGGGCTGTTGCTGGCGCCGTCGCTACCGCTGATTCTTTATGGGGTCATTGTTCAGCAGATGGATTTACCCCAGCCCTTTACGATCCAGGAGTTGTTCATCGCCGGGATCCTGCCGGCGCTGCTGATGATCGTACTGCTGACGATCTACAGCCTGTGGGCCAATCGTGGGCAACCCATTGCGACCCGGGAATTCAGTAAGGCCGAAGCGATTGCGGCACTGAAGGCAGCCCGTTGGGAGCTACCCATGCCGGTCATCGTGCTGGGGGGAATCTACACCGGCTTTTTTGCTGTCAGTGAGGCGGCCGCCGTCACCTGTTTCTATGTCCTGCTGGTAGAAGTGTTCATTCACCGGGAAGTCAGATTCGCAGAACTACCGAGAATCACCCGCGAAGCCATGGTAATGGTCGGTGGTATCCTGCTGATTCTTGGGGTTTCGCTGGCATTTACCAATTTTCTCATTGATGCCGAAATTCCCCAGGCTCTGTTCGAGTGGATCAGCACTTTCATTACCGACAAACTGACCTTTCTGATCCTGCTGAATCTGGTGTTACTGGCACTGGGCGCCATTCTGGATATCTTCTCTGCCATTGTGATCATGATTCCCCTGATTGTGCCGGTAGCACTGCGGTTCGGTATCGACCCGGTGCACCTTGGCATAATCTTCCTCGCCAACATGCAGATCGGATACTTCACACCACCTATCGGCATGAATCTGTTCATTGCCAGCTACCGCTTCGACCGCTCTATCACTGAGCTTTACCGGGCTACACTGCCATTCATGGCTGTGCTGATCGTGGCGTTGCTGATCATCACCTATGTGCCCGCCGTCAGTCTGCTGTTTCTTGACCGCTGAGCTCCTGTAGCGGGCACTCTGGTCAATTTCTTCTATGCTTGAAGAATGGCTGAACAAACTGAAACCCAGAAGGCGCTGGAGCGACAAAACAAGCTCTATGCCATGTACCGGCGCTGCAAGGTCCTGATCATAGAAGACAGCGCCCAGGCACGCGGCATGTTGCGTGGCATGTTACGTGATCTGACCGTCGAACATATTGATATGGCAATGTCGGGCCAGGATGGCATCGAGCATCTGCGCCGGGTCCAATATGACATCGTGCTGTGTGACTACAATCTGGGTAAGGGTAAGGACGGCCAGCAGGTGCTGGAAGAAGCCCGGTTTGGTAAATACCTGAAGTATTCCACCGTATTCATCATGATTACTGCGGAAACCTCGGTAGAAATGGTGATGGGCGCACTGGAATATCAGCCAGACAGTTACCTCAGTAAGCCTTTTACCCGCAATGAGCTGAAACTGCGTCTTGACCGGGCTATGCAGGCGAAGATCGAATTCCGGACTATCGATGCGGCATTTGAAAAGGCGCAGTATGAGGAAGCGATCGGGCTGTGCCAGACCCGGATCGAAGCAGAGCCGACACCTCAGATGCGGGCACGCCGGGTGATGGCGGAAAGCCTGGTTAAGCTGGAACGCTATGAAGAAGCCCGTGACATTTATGCAGCGGTTGCCGCCGAGCGGGGATTACCCTGGGCACTGATAGGTCTGGGTAAGACGGCCCATTTTCTTGGTAACAATGATGACGCCAACAGGCGTTTTCGCAAACTGATTCAGGCTCATCCCAATGTGGTTGAGAGCTATGACTGGCTGGCGCGGGTACTGGTTGCTCAGGATAGGGCCCGGGAAGCGCAGGATGTGCTTGAGGAAGCCTGCGCCCGCTCACCCAAGGCAGTACTGCGGCAGATGGAACTGGCGCGACTGGCCCTGTCGAACCGGAGCTATCTGGTGGCCGAGAAGGCCTACCGCAAGGCCATCGTGCTGGCGAATGACTCCTGTTACCGCTCACCAGAAAACTTTCTGCAGTATGTCCGTACCTTGCTGGTCAAAATTGAAGGCCAGCAGGGTAAGCTCGCCCGCGAAGCCTTTAACGAAGCACTGACCTTTATTGGCAGAATGCGAAAAGAGTTTGAGGGCAATCAACTGGTGGATTTCCGTGCCACCATGCTGGAAGGGCTGGTACTGCATTACGGTGGTAAGTCCACCGAAAGCCAGGTTGCTGTCAGCCGGGCGATCACCAGGTATGACTCTCTTAATGAGCGGGTGCAGGAAGCCTTCGCCGATGAGTATGTGACGACTCTGGCACTGGTGGGCAACATCAGTCAGAGCCGGACAGTGCTGAGTATGCTGGTGAAGCGGGGCGTCAGGGATGAACTGATCACCCATCTGAGCAGTCGGATCGAGCTTGGTCTGCGCCGTCTGAACAGCGAAAAACTCAACCGTGAGGCGCTGGCACTATATGAACGGGGACAAATTCTGGAGGCCCATAAGGCCTTTACTGCCGCCGCTTCTGCCTCTGGTGCATCCGCCAACCTGCTGCTGAACGCTGTCACTGTATGCCTTGAACTGGCTGAACGCCAGGATCTCAACCAGGAAGACTGGCGGCGTGAATGCGAGACCTACCTGAACCGGCTGAAGGAACTGGACCAGTGTGATCATCGCTATGAACATTATGAATCCCTGTGCCAGCGCTTCAGTCAGCTTTCTGCTGCAGCGTGACTGAACTCACTCTTCCGGTATACGATTGCAAAGCATATATAAATCAGTAAGATAAACTTTTTATTTAAAGCGGTTTGTCGTAATGGCATGGTATTGATCATTCCAGACTCTCACGGACAGAGGAAATGACCCGCCAGCAATCTGAATACCAGTCATAACCAGAATAAAAACCGGGAGATCGATGCTTGAGTGCGGAAACAGAGGCATACCGCAGACTGATTGATATCGGCAGGGCGCTGTCCGCTGAGTCAGACCTCGATCAGTTGCTGGAGTCAATATTGCGGGAAGCCAAACGGCTGACCAATGCCGATGCTGGTAGTCTCTATCTCGTCAGCGGTGAGAGTTTGTGTTTCGCCGTGATTCTCAACGATTCCCTGAATCTTTACCAGGGGGGTGTGGCCGGCAGCCAGATCGACCTGCCGGATCTGCCACTCTACCTGAATGATAGTTCCCCAAATACCGATAATGTTGCCACCCGGGCGATTCACAGTGGTGAGGTGATTTACGTCAGCAATGTCTACAGCGAGCAGGACCGGCAGCATACCGATGAACCGAAGCGTTATGACCGGATGACCGGTTATCAGTCGCGTTCGTTTCTGACAGTCCCTATGTTCAGCCATAGCGGCGAACCGCTGGGGGTGATTCAGTTGCTGAACGCCCGCAATGAGGATGGTTCGGACGGAGACTTTGCTGTTGAAGTTCAGCCGCTGGTAGAAAGTCTCGCGTCCCTTGCATCGGTTGCCCTGGAAAACCGTCAGTTGCTGGATGAGCAGCTGCGACTCAAGGGGCTGCTGGAACAGCAGGTTGATGAGCGTACCAATGAATTGCAGTCCGCACTCGACAAGCTGTCTGAAGCACACCGCATTCTTCAGGATCTGACGACGATAGACGCTGTAACCGGGATTCGTAACCGGCAGTACTTTGATGACTATATCGACAAGGAGTGGAAACGGGCTGTTCGGCAACACTACCCGATCACGGTGCTGATGCTCGACATCGATCATTTCAAGGCGGTCAATGACACCTGGGGGCATCTGGCGGGTGATCAGTGCCTGGCGACCATTGCCAGGCTGCAGAGCAGCTATTTCAAGCGACCTTCCGATGTGCTGGCCCGCTACGGGGGTGAGGAGTTTGTTGCGGTACTGCCATACTGTGAATACGAAGGTGCGATGCAGCTGGCAGAAGAGATTCGCGCAGCGGTAGAGGCTCTGGTGATTCAGGTTGACGGGTATGAAATCCGGGTCACCATCAGTATAGGTGTCGGTACGGTGATTCCCCGTGAGGGTGTGGGCATCCGCGATTTACTGGCCCGGGCAGACGAAGCACTGTACGCATCAAAACACACCGGCAGGAACCGCGTTCGTGGTATACATCTGACCTGAGTAACATTCAGCCCGGTGCGCTGACGTTTAGTGACGCGGCGGCCTCGCATATCTGATTCCAGGATGTCGTATCAATTTCAATTCCCTGCGCCATTCGTTCTGCCCGGGTTTGTAGCTCAGGCTCGCCGGGAATCAGCACACTATCGACCCCGCTGGCCGTTGGCGTACTGTGCATGTAGTCGATCAGCGCGCGCAACTCCTGCTGATACTGATCGGCATCAGCAATTTGCTGCGGGTCCAGAATGAAACTCAGCATGTGATTGACAATCGTGCCTTCCCGCGGATGGCCGGGCTGGGCGGACCACCCGCCTGCCAGTGAGCCCGCCAGAACTTCGCAGATGAAGGCGAGACCAAAACCCTTATGTTTGCCGAAGTGAGTCTGGGAGCCTTTCGGCGTGGCTGACAACACTGCCGGGTCCCGGGTTTCATTGCCTTCATGGTCGATCAGACAGCCCTCAGGCACCAGCTTGCCGCTGTTTCTCGCAACTCTGATTTTGCCCGCAGCAATCGCGCTGGTGGCCATGTCGAGGACGATGGGGTGGCTGTCTTTCACGGGAATGGCACAGCAAAATGGATTGGTACCCAGGCGGGTTTCAACGCCACCGAAAGGGGAGACCAGAGGCTCATGTCCCACAACGTTTACATAGTGCATGCTGATCAGCCCGGCCTGCGCTACATGTTCCGCATGACTGCCGATTCTTCCCAGATGATGAGCGTTGCGGAGTGCAACTACAGCAAGCCCTGTCTCGCGGGCTTTGGCGATGCCTGCATCCATAGCTTCCGGGCCGACCACCTGACCAAATCCGAACTGACCATCAACGACCAGAATCGAACCCTGCTCACTGTGAGTTCTGGCGTGGGCTCTTGGTTGCAGATGGCCCAGGCGGGCATTACGGACATAGGCGGGCAGCATGCCAACACCATGTGAATCGTGCCCCTTAAGATTTGCCTCTACCAGGTGATCTGCCACCTGGCGAGCGTCTGCTTCAGTCGCACCTGCTGCCTCGCAAATGTCCGCAGTAAACTTCCTGAGCTGGTCATGTGATATCAGCATGGCGTCAGTCCTTCCGGGATATTTATTTTTTCTCAACGCTTTCGATAGGCAGGCTGGCCTCTTTCCAGGCGGTGAAACCACCACCAATATGGCAGACGTTGTCCATGCCCATATTCTTCAGTGCCAGCGTCGCCAGCGCTGAACGCCAGGCAGAGGCGCAATAAAGAATGTAGCGTTTGTCCTGAGCGAAGATATCCCGGAAATAAGGACTTTCCGGGTCGACCCAGAATTCCAGCATGCCGCGCGGCGCGTGATAGGCGCCGGGGACGCGCCCCGTGCGCTCGAGCTCGCGCGGGTCGCGGATGTCGACGAACAGCACGTCGTCGCGTCCGTGCAGCGCGATCGCCTCATCGACCGTCAGCGTCTCGATCTCGGCATTCGCCTCGTCGACGAGCTGCTTGTATCCGGTGGTGATATTCTGCGCCACTCGCTCCGCTCCGAAATGCAAAACCGCCCCGTTGGAGGGGCGGAGTATCGCCGCGAGCGAAGG